>CALEIO010000183.1 GCA_937875885.1 uncultured Clostridia bacterium
TTTTTACCTCTTACTTAAAAGAAACGGCTCCCTTGCAAAGAGCAAAGGAGCCTTGTAAAGTTTGGGTTATTTAATTTTCAGCCGATTATATCAGCGCAGAATACCTACTGAAGGTGCTGTGGGAATACCTGCAACGTACTTCTGAACTGCAGTTGCATCTTTTACGTTAACTACACCGTTCTGGTCTGCATCTGCTGTAATAGCCTGTACATCATCAAGTGTTACAAGTTCTGCAGCAGCCTTCTGAATGAGGGTTGCGTCCTTAACATTGATTACACCGTCAAGGTTTGCATCACCGATTAAAACTCCTGCTGTGCTGTCTGCAGGAATAACAGTTACGGGAACAGCTAACTCTTTGCCGAGATACTCAAAGTAAATATAGTTCTCGCCGCCTACTGTCCAGGGTACATCGTACTGGCTGGAATTAATGTAAATGTAGTACTCGCCGCTTTCGTTATTCTGGTCAATATCAAGCACCTCGGAAGTACCGTCTTTGTAGCAAACCTTAATTGCAGCATTGTACTGATCTACAATCAAATACTCGTTGTACTCATAGTTCTCTGTAAATTCGTTGTAGTAGCTGTCAGCCTCACTTACACGAATATCTTCACCTACGTACTCAATATGGTCAACAGGATTCTCTACAATCTTGGGAACAAAGATAAGCTCTGTGCCGTCACACTCAAAAACAACCTGGTTTGCTTCATAATCGAAGTAGCAATAAACCTTTGCGCCGTAGATGTGATTTGCCCAGGAGTCTTCATCATACACCAGACTTTCTCTTGTACCGTCGGACATAGTGTATGTAAGCTCGATGCCGCTGATATCCAGAGTCTCCTCCTCTGCATGCTCATAAACGTAATCTTTTGTGGGATTCTTGGAAACAAATCCGTCCTCTACATAGCGGTCTGTAGCCTCAATATAGAAATCAAATGAAGAACCGGGGTCTTCGTAAGCATCAATCTCCATAGTGTAGGTTTCGCCGCCATTGAGATATGCTCTGAGGAAGAAGTTTGTATCTTCATCAGTCTTATCTTCTGAAGAGCCTACACTCCATTCCTCTGAATCTCCAAGCCATATATATGTGTCACAATCACCTTCGGAGCGGAAGATATAGTAACCATCATTCTCGGGAGTGAAGTTAAAGTAGATATAATCGCCTTCATAGGTTACATTGTATTCAACGCCTTCATAAACAGGCTCGGAGGGAACATCCTCGGGGTCATCATCCCAGTCGGGATCATCATCCCAATCAGGATCATCGTCCCAATCAGGGTCATCGTCCCAGTCATCGCCGCCGGGAGCTGAGCCATCGGTAACAATTACAACGGGAACATCTACTGTATGAGCAAGGTATTTGAAAGTAATGTAGTTATCTCCGCCTACTACCCAGGGAGCATCCCACTGAGAAGATGTATAGTCAATATCGTATGTGCTGTCATCTTCAAGATTTTCAAGGTAATTGATTGTTTCAACTGTGCCGTCTTTGTAATATACAACGATTGAAGGGTCGTTGTTACATATAAGGTCATAGTTGAAATACTCAAATTCGCCTGTCTCTTCGTTTACATAACCATTTTCATTCTCATTAACTAAAAGGCAGTCTCCGTCAAACTCGATGTGGTCAACAGGATTTTCCTTTACAGCATAGTGCCACTCAACCTCGGCTTCGTCGCACTCAAACTCAACATAGTTCTCAAAAGTATCAAATTCAACATCAATTATTGAGTAATCAACTAAAAGCATATAGTAGTAATTATCCTCAAACACAACAGTTTCTTTTGAACCGTCAGAGAATGTAAATTCTACTTCCATACCTGCAAGAAGAAGTGAATCTGTTTCTGCGCCTTCATAAGCAAAATTTACGTCAGGCTCTTTTACGATTTTAGCTGATACTGCATACTTGTCTGCAGCCTCAATGTACACCTGATAATTGCAGGGGTCCCATCCATGTTCACCTGTGTAAAGAGTGTAGGTTTCGCCCTTATCAAGCTCTGCTTTCATACGGAAATTGTAGTCGATTTCAGAAATATCATCACCACTGACAACTATCGTACCATCTTCGTCGTAAAGGGTGCCGTATGTGTCGAACTCACAGTCGGTGTAAATGAAAAAATAACCGCCTGTTTCGGATGTAATCTGAAGTTCAAAACTGTTTTCACCATCATACGCTACATCGTATGTGATAGGACTTGCTGCTGAAACTGCCATAGCAGGAATTGCTGAAATCAGCACTAAAGCTGCAATCACAACAGAAAGTAATTTTTTGAATTTTTTCATAAACTATTCCTCCTCAGTTTATAGAGTTAAAGCCCTAAAGCGCTTTATGCTTTAATTATAGCACAAAGTTCTGATTTTGCAATATCTTTTTGCAAACGCCCTCCTCTCTATCCCCGTTTATAGATTTGTACTTCTTACTTTTTACCTCTTACTTAAAAGAAACGGCTCCCTTGCAAAGAGCAAAGGAGCCTTGATAAAACATTCAGTTTTCAGATGTAGGCAGAATAAACCCTGCAAAAAGAGACTTATTCAACTGATGAACCAATGTCAAGACCTGTATCAATACCCGCAACGTACTTCTGGATTGCAGTTGCATCCTTGATGTTCACAACCCCATTGTAGTCAACATCTGCAGCGCTTTTATTCCACACGTCCATCTCAATAAGTTCTGCAATTCCCTTCTGAATAAAGGTTGCATCCTTAACATTAACCACTTTGTCACGGTTAGCATCACCTACAATGTAGGAATCATCCACAACAACGTCATCTTCACCTAAAATTTTTACATAAACCTGTGTCTCAACACCGAGATAAGAAAGGTAAATGTAGTTCTCTCCGCCTACTGTCCAGGGAGTTTCCCACTGGTTGTCGTACACATCGATCATATATCCGCCGTAGTACATATCATTCAGGTACTTAACCTCTGATGTACCATCTTTGTAGTAAACATTGATTACGCCATCTTCGTAAATGTCATAGAAGTAATATGATTCACCTGTTTCGTCATCATAAATCATATTCTCATTTTCTATGAGCACAATGGAATCACCTGTGTACTCGATACGCTCAACGGGATTCTCTACCACTGTGGGAACAAAGATAACCTCTGTATCGTCACAGATAAAGATAACCTGGTTTGTTTCTGCATCGTAGTAATATTCAACATAAGCGCCGTAAACGTGACCGCAGAAGCTCATAGGATCGCAAACATAAACTACTGTTGAGCCGTCAGACATTGTGTATGTAATCTCGATTCCATCCATCACCAGAGATTCAAGCTCTGCACCCTCATAGACATAGTCGATTGCAGGGTTGAGAGAAACGTAGCCTGACTCTGCATAGATATCTGTGCTCTCTGCGCAAAATGCAAATCCTGCCAGGTCAGCATAGGACTCCAGCTGAATTGTATAGGACTCGCCACCATTCAGGTAAACTCTGAGGAAAGCATTCAGGTCTTCTGCAGAAGTGTCTTCTGCCATATCAACATACCAACCCTCGGAATCGTAAACTGTGATGAAGGTGTCAGCCTCACCTACGGTATAAAGCAGATAGTAGCCGTCATTTTCGGGAGTAAAATTCATATATACGGGAGCACCCTGGTAGACTACTTCGTAAGTTTCACCTGCTGTTACGGAATCTGAATCGGGAGCATCGGAGATGTCGGAATCTTCGGCGGGAATAATCTCAACAGGTACTGCAGCCTCTTTGCCAAGGTACAGAAGATAAGCATAGTTTTCGCCGCCTGCAGTCCAGGGTACCAGATACTGGTCCTGCGCAAGAGTAACGGGATATTCACCGAAACCACGGAACATTGACATTCTGTCGGATGCAACGATTTCTTCGGATGTACCGTCTGTGTAGTAAACAACAAAGGTATCGTTCTGGTCAAGGCTGTAATCTGTGTAGTAGAACACATCCTCTGATTCGTACAAACCACCCATATTTTCTGTGAGCACAATGGGGTCGCCTGTGTATTCGATATAATCAACAGGATTGGGCTTTACGTTATATTTCCACTCAACAACTGCATCGTCGCAGGTGATATATACCGTGTCCTTCATATCATCTGCATAATAATCCAGAACCGAGCCGTCAACGTGCATCAGAGCAAGAGTCTTGCCCTCATCGTAAGTAAAGGTTTCCTTTGTGCCGTCGGAGTATGTAAACTCAACCTCTGCACCCTCAAGGAAGATGCTGTCACTCTCTGCGCCCTCGATGGCATAGTTAAGAGTGGGTTCTTTTACAACCTCACCGCTTACAATGTATTTATCAGCGGGTTCTGCAAAAACAGTAAACTCGCAGGGGTCGCTGTTCCATACTGTAACATCAAGTCTGTAGTATTCGCCCTTGTTAAGCTTTACACGCAGACGGAAGTTATCATTTGCAGCAGAAGCGTCCTCTGCCCAGTATGAAACATACTCTCCGTCAACCTCACCGTAAAGGCACAGACATGTGTTTTCATCGCAATCTGTGTAGAAAACATAGTAGCCGTCTTCCTGGGGTGTGAAAGACAGAGAAACCACGTCTTCTTCAGAGCATACAACGTCATAAGTAACCACATCGGCTGCAGATACCGCAGCCATAGGGAGTGCCGAAAACAGCACTAAAGCGGCGATCATAACCGAAAGTAATTTTTTGAAGTTTTTCATAATATCAACCTCCTGAAAAAAGTGGGCATATAATATCCACAAGGACATTATACACCCATATAAGTTTATAATCAACACTTTACGATAATAAATTATTTAGCATATTTAAGACAAAAATCCGCAAGGCAGTTTTCAAACTTCACACCGTACCAATGTCGGTCTTTGTCATCTATTGTTGCCTTGATGCACTGAGCTGTGAAATCGGTGGCAATCTCGGCAGATTTTGCAAAATCGTAGCCTTTTACGTAAGCCGCTGTAAATGAGCTTGCCCACACGTCACCTGTGCCGTGGAAGATACTGTCTATCTTCTCCGATGCATAGTAAGCGTAGCTGTTGGTGGTGGAATCGTAGCAGGCAATGCCAAGACAGCCTTCCTCAAAAGAAACGCCTGTGAGGATGATTTTCTTTGCACCAAGGTCAGAAAGACCACGAAGCAGGTCTTTTATGTATTCTTTGGTGTAGCCCTCTCCCACATACTCTCTGCCAAGGAGAAATGCGGCTTCTGTAAGGTTGGGGGTAATAACCTCCGCAACACAGCATAGTTTCTTCATAGAAAGAGCAAATTCCTCTGTAAAGTTTGTGTAGAGTTTGCCGTGGTCACCCAGCACAGGGTCAACGATAACTTTTGTGTCTTCGCCCTTGAAGTCGCGGATGAATTTTTCTACAAGCTCAATCTGCCTGATTGAACCCAGATAGCCTGAATATATGCAGTCAAACTTTTCTCCTCTTGCCTTCCAATGCTCTGTGATGGGAGTGAATTCCTCTGTTAAATCGCAGAAAGAAAACCCCTCAAAGGCTGTGTGGGCAGAAAGCACCGCTGTGGGCAGCGGACAGACCTCAACACCCATTGCTGAAAGAATTGAAATTGAT
>CALEIO010000184.1 GCA_937875885.1 uncultured Clostridia bacterium
GATGATTTGTAAACCCCAAAAATAAAAAAATGCCGAATTCAATGGGCGATGTTCTTAGCGGAGAAATCACCGAACACACGCTCCTGCGGATAATAAAAATTGAACCACAGAAAACAAAGAGATACCCCCGACAGATTTTCAAAGACTGTCGGGGGTGTTTCTTATTTATCTTCACTTTCATCGTGCGATTTGATTTCATTTTGAGGATCGGACATTTTTTGATTTAAGAGCTCGCCTATATTATCTCTCCAATTTCCGTCTTTTGATAATGCATCCTGAAATGCTTGAAAATCAGGGTTGTCACTTTCTTTAAGAAATGCTTGACGAATGCGGAATTGTTCTATCAAAGAAAGAAGAATATCTATCAATAAAAGTGCTAAACCCACATATAGACAAGGCTTGACAAATATTCCTACGATCAATAGTATAATGCAGGGAATGAAAAGCCAAAAGAAATGAAACAGTATGTTTGTTATAAATCCGATAATGAATAAGCTTGTCGGATATTTTCGGTTGTTCATAATAAAATCTCCTTTTGTCATTTAATCTTTTTATCGCAAGTTTCGCCTTTGTATTACAAAAGCACAGGGCAAAGCCCATGCCCCCTAAAGATGCACAAAACCAAAGGCTCCCTCCGGGAGGGCGCGACGCGTTAAGAAAATATGCCGGTGGCATATTTTTAGCCAAAGCGGGAAGCAAGCTGTGCTTGCGACCAGGGCCGAAGGCTGTCAGCGAAGCTGACTGAGGGATTGTCTTACCGCAGCATCGATGTGCTCGCAGACTCCACGAAAGTTCCTGCTGACTTCATTATTGGGTATTCGAATCACCTTCAATCCATATCCTTTCAGATAGTCGGTTCGTTCAGCATCCTTTTCCATGTTATCATTTTCATAGTGCTGAGAACCATCCAATTCAATGACCAATTTTGCCTGATGGCAGTAAAAATCAACGATATAATTGCCGATAACCTTTTGTCTGTTTATGGTTACGGGTAAAATTTTCAGAAAATCATACCACAGATGCCGTTCTTCTTTTGTCATATTTTTTCTCAAAATCCGGGCATTGTTCTTTAACTGCGGATTGTTTGTCTTGTTCATATCTGCACCATAATTATTACTCAAAATAGAGCTTTGCATACATATCCTGAGCTTTTCTGATGCGCTCCATATACTGTGTTGTTTCTTTGTAGGGGGTGGAGTGGAGGGTGATGCCGTCGTAGGAATACTCCTCGCTCTCAAGCCAGCGGTTTACATTGCCGGGGCCTGCATTGTAAGCGGCGCAGGCTGTGTAAATATCTCCGTAGTTGCAGGTGTCTGCAAGATATCGAAGATAACTTACTCCGTAGTCAATGCTTATCTGTGGCACAAGCATATTTTCCAATTCCACATCGTCGCCTTTCCGGTAGGCGATTTCTCCGTAGGTTTCGGGCATAAGCTGCATAAGTCCCCTTGCTCCTGCAGGGGATTCGGCATCGGCTCTGAACTTGCTTTCTGTGTGGATTACGGCACAGATAAACTCGGGTTCAAAATCGTATTTTTCTGCCGCCAGGAGAATGTACTCCTTGTATTGCAGGGGATACATCTGATGTTCGATGTAGCTTCGGATGTTTGCAACAGCACCCGAGTAAACCAGAACCAGAGTGGTAATAACCAGCAGAAAGAACAGGGCAATGCCCCCGCTGCAGCCACAGCCTGATTTCTTCTTTTTTCTTTTTCTTCTGCTCATAGAAGCTCCTTGGCAAGGTTCTGTGCTTTTTCTCTGAACTCTTCAGCGGTGGAATCGTTGCACAGAACATATTTTGAATTGTTTATGTAGAAGTCATCTTCTTGCTGTGCGTTCATTCGGGCATAAGCCTGCTCCTCTGTGATGCTGTCCCTTGCGGTGATTCTTGCAAGGCGCAGGTTCTTGGGAGCCAGCACAGACACCACACAGTCGCACATACTGTTGATGCCCGACTCAAAGAGTGTGGGGGCATCCAGTATAATTGTACATTTGCCCTCTGTGCAAAGTTTGCTGAATTCTTCTTTGCACAGTTGGGTGATTACGGGGTGAGTGATGGAGTTGAGTCTTTCTGTATTCTCCTTTGAGGAGAAAGCGGATTTTGCAAGAGCCTTGCGGTTAATGCTGCCGTCGGGATTCAATA
>CALEIO010000185.1 GCA_937875885.1 uncultured Clostridia bacterium
TTCTGCTGTCTGGGTGACCACGCCTCAACGTCTACAGACTTAACCTTAAGGTCTGCAAGGTCACCGGAGCAGCACTCGAGTGTACGAACAGGAACATCCAGACTGCGGAACAAGTCAACTGTGTTCTGCCAGAGCTTGTCGAACCACATCATAGTTTCCTCAGGCTTACATACAACAGCCATCTCTTGCTTTTCAAATTGGTGAATTCTGTAAACACCTCTCTCCTCAATGCCGTGAGCACCCTTCTCCTTACGGAAGCAGGGGGAGTAGCTTGTGAGTGTGTAGGGAAGTGTTTCTTCCTTGTTAACTGTATCAATGAACTTACCAATCATAGAGTGCTCGCTTGTACCAATAAGGAAAAGGTCCTCGCCCTCAATCTTGTACATCATAGACTCCATCTCTGCAAAGCTCATAACACCTGTAACAACGTCGGAGCGAATCATAAAGGGAGGAATGCAGTATGTGAATCCTCTGTCAATCATAAAGTCACGTGCATAGGAAATAACAGCAGAGTGAAGTCTTGCGATATCACCCATAAGATAGTAGAAGCCGTTGCCTGCTACCTTTCTTGCACTGTCAAGGTCGATTCCGCAGAATCTCTCCATAATATCTGTGTGGTAGGGAACCTCAAAATCGGGAGTTACGGGCTCACCATAGCGCTGTACCTCAACATTTTCAGAGTCATCCTTGCCGATGGGAACGGAATCGTCAATGATGTTGGGGATTGTCATCATAATTGTTTTTACTTTCTCTGCAAGCTCTGCTTCTTTAGCTTCAAGCTCTGCGAGTCTTTCGCCCTGGGATGTAACAAGAGCCTTCATCTGCTCTGCTTCTTCTCTCTTGCCCTGACCCATAAGCATACCGATTTCCTTGGAATGCTTGTTTCTCTGTGCACGAAGGTCGTCTGCTTCTTTCTTTGCAGCTCTGCTCTCCACGTCAAGAGCGATAACCTCATCTACCAGAGGAAGCTTATTGTCCTGAAATTTCTTCTTGATATTTTCCTTTACGATTTCAGGGTTTTCTCTTAAAAATTTAATGTCGATCATTTTCTGTATCTCCTTGTTTGTTAGGATAATAATTTGCTATATATTCCTATATTTTATCTTTTAATTAAACTTGCCCAACAGATTTGCAAAACTTGTAAGCTCTTCGTCGGAATAAAAATCTATTGTAAGGGAGCCGCCCTTGCCTGACTTTGCCTTAGTTACGGTAACCTTTCTGCCAAGAGACTCCTTCATAGCCATCTCAACCTCTTTGTAATAATGAGGTTTGGGAGCTTTTTCGGTTTTCTCTTTCTTTTCTTTCCTGGGCTTTGCAGCCTGCTCCGCAAAACGCACCGAAAGACCTTTCTCAACAATTTCTTCTGCAAGTGCGCAGATTGTTTCAGGGTCTTCAATAGCCGCCAGCGCTCTTGCGTGGCCTGCGGAAAGTTTTCCTTCGGAAACCAGAGCAAGTACATACTCGGGAAGCTTGAGGATTCTCAGAGCATTTGCAATTGCAGGACGGGATTTGCCCACTGCAACAGAAACTTCCTCCTGAGTCATATTGTAAGTTTCCATCAGAGTGCGATAACCAAGAGCTTCTTCAACGGGGTTCAGGTTTTCTCTCTGCAGATTCTCAACAAGCGCAATCTCCATGGTCTTTTTATCATCAAGGTCACGGATAACCGCAGGAATCTCGGTAAGACCTGCCATAAGAGACGCTCTGTATCGTCTTTCACCTGCAACAATCTGATAACCACCGCCAAACAAAGGTCGCACCAGAATGGGCTGGAGCACTCCGTTTTCACGAATGCTCTCTGAAAGCTGAAGTAAAGCTTCTTCGTCAAACTCTGTACGGGGCTGCTCACGGTTAGGCTCTATTTCTTCTATTTTAAGAGAGAGAGCTCCGCCGCTTTCGCTTTCGTTTTCCTGAAAAATCATATCAAGACCCTTGCCTTCTGCAAGTCCGCCTTTTCTTTTTGCCATATTATGCCCTCTCTTTCTTCAGAAGTTCTTTTGTAAGCTCCATATAAGCAACTGCGCCTTTGGAGGATTTGTCGTAGTAAATAACAGGTTTTCCGTAGCTGGGAGCTTCGGAAATTCGTACACCTCTGGGAATGGGTGTAGAGTACACCTTTCTGGGAAAATACTTCTTAACCTCGTTGGCAACCTGCTGGGTAAGCAAAAGTCTGCCGTCGTACATTGTGAGGATAACACCTTCCACATCAAGATAAGAATTGTATGCTCTTTTTACTCTGCGGATTGTATTCATAAGCTGTGCAAGGCCCTCCAGCGCATAGTACTCACACTGAATTGGAATAAGCACTGTGTCTGTACAGGTAAGGGCATTAACCGTTACCAGATTAAGAGAAGGGGGACAGTCTATGATAATGTAGTCATAGTCAGCTTTTATGGGAAGAACAGCGTTTTTGAGAATTGCTTCTCTTTTCTCCCTGTCCACAATTTCAAGTTCTGCTGCCGCCAGGTCAAGGCTTGAGGGAATAACGGATAAGTTCTTGAATTCTGTCTGAATTACACACTCTGAAGCCTTTTTATCGTTCACAAGTATATCGTATGTAGAGTATTTTGCACTTCTGCGGTCAACTCCCACACCGCTTGTGGCATTTCCCTGGGGGTCAATGTCTATAAGTAGTGTTTTCTTGCCCAAAGCTCCCAGCGCTGCAGCAATATTAACCGCACTTGTGGTTTTGCCAACGCCACCTTTTTGGTTAGAAACCGCTATAATCTTTGCCAAATGTATCACCTTTTGCCGAATATAGTTTTTTCTTTGTAAATCTGACTTTAATTTTACCATATCTCTGCTCAAAATTAAAGACTTTTTAATAAAATCTTGCAGAAAGATATATTTTTGTATGCATAGCAAGAAAAAGGAACCTTTCGTTACACAAAACAATGTTTCACGTGAAACATCAAACAAACGCAAACAATACCATTATGTAAAATATCCACTCAAAAACCTCAAAATGCCAAAAGACGCACGGCAGATAGATTTACCGTGCGCCTTAAGGCAAGGGGTTCAGATAAGGAAATGGGTATGAGTGGTCGGATGCTTGCACATCCTAAGGGGAAGGTTAGTTTATTAAGCAGTTTTTATGTTTTTCTCTCTGCTTTTCTTGCGGGTAGCTTCTTCTTTCGGAATTTTCACAGTATATTCTATGTAGTCCTCCGTCTCCTGTTTTTTTGCAACAGCATTTATTCCCGAAAGCCGCATTGTATCTACCGCTTTAGTTATTGTATTCACAAATATTCTCACGTCACGAACAATAAACTTCTTGTCCTGTTGAGGAGAATCGCCTACAGTTGCTCTGCAAATCAGTTTTAGGACCAGGTCTTCTGTATCTTTTGCGCTCAAATTTTCGGCTACAATTTTACTGAACTTCTTTTCTGACATCTTCATCTTCTATGCGAAGCAGGGAACGGGCATGCCTTTCTGATAAGCCTGCCTGCAATATCCAGTCCTGCTCTTCCATAGAAAGTTTAAGTAATCTCAACTTATTTGCAACAGTTGATTGTTTTTTTCCAAGTTTGCCCGCTGCTTCTTCCTGGGTCAGTCCGAATTTTCTGATAAGCCGGGAGATTCCCCGGGCTTCTTCAAACATATTCAGATCACTTCGTTGAATATTTTCAAGCAAAGCGAAGATAGCAGATTCTTTATCCGTGCATTTTATAAGCACACACGGTACTTTCTGTAGTCCTGCCAAAACAGCAGCACGTAATCTCCGCTCTCCAGCCACAAGTTCATATTCTGTCTGGCTGAGCCTTCGCACAGTAAGGGGTTGGAGAATTCCGTTACCTGCAATTGATTGAGAAAGCAATCTTAATTCATCTTCGTCAAAACTTTTTCTTGGCTGGGTTTTATTGGGTCTTATCTGTATAGTCGGTATCTCCAGGACTCTGTTTTCTTCTTTTGATAAAAACCTCAAAATTATCACCACAGCTTGTCTTATTATCAGAAGACTACTGTGTGTCCCTGACTGTGACTATATTTTAGCACAAGCCTACACAGTTATATTGTCACTTTTTCACCGATTATTTTTACTTTTCCTAACAGATTTAGGCTTTTGATGTCAGATTTTATATTTTTGGGCAAAAGAAAACCTCCCTTTTATACACGGGAGGTTGTTTTGCAAATATTTATAAAGGTTGTTTCTTGATTTTGCTGTTATGTCTTGGGTATGCAGGGGGAGTATGCTTTTCTTTTGATATAATCACAATTGTTCTTGTGCTATCATCAGATAATTTATACTCCTGGGTTTTTTCAAGTTTTCCGCCCAGAATACTGATAGCTTTTGTAGCTTCTTCAAGTTCTTCTGCAGCTGCGGGACCCTTCATTGCAAGGAACACTCCACCTTTTTTAACATAAGGAATGCAGTATTCAGAAAGCACGTTGAGTCTTGCCACAGCACGGGAAGTTGAAACATCAAACTTTTCTCTCAAATTCTTGTCGTTTGCGCCCTCTTCTGCTCTTGCGTGAACAACCTCTGCTTCAAGTCCCAATTCATTAAGCACATCACGAAGAAATACAAGTCTTTTGTTAAGACCATCAAGCAGAGTAAGTTTTATGTCAGGACGTGCAATCAGCAGGGGGATACCGGGAAATCCCGCTCCTGTGCCTACATCAATAATCTTTGAACCACTCTTTACCTCAAACTTTGTCAACAAACAAAGGCTGTCGCAAAAATGCTTAACAATTACATCGTCTTCTTCTGTAATAGCTGTAAGATTCATTCGGGTGTTGTAATCAATGAGCATATCATAGTAGACTTTGAATCTTTTCAGAGCTTCTTCATCTAAAGTTATACCAATGCTTAACGCTTCATCATAAAGCTTTTTCTCAAAACTCACTGATTATCACCGCCTTTTCTACGTCTGTTTGCAGTAAGCCAGATTACAAGAACGCTGATATCTGCAGGTGAAACGCCCGAAATTCTGCTTGCCTGGGCAATGTTTCTGGGCTTAATCTTGCTGAGTTTCTCCTGTGCTTCAAGTCGGAGTCCTGAAATCTGATAATAATCAATATCAGCAGGCAGCTCTTTTTCCTGCATTCTCTGAACTTGTTCTACTCTATCCAGCTGCTTTTTTATATATCCTGCATATTTAATCTCAATTTCAACCTGCTCCAATACACTTGTGGGAAGTTCGGGTCTGTTAACATCAATATTTGTCAGGTCTTTGTAAGAAATCTGGGGTCTGCGCAACAAATCTGCTACTGTTACGCCCGATGTTACAGGAGATGTTTCACGTGAAACAAGTACATCGTTAAGTTCAGCTGTAGGGGAAAGAGAGGTTTTATTTACTCTTTCAATCTCTGCTTCAATCTGCTCTTGCTTTTTAAGGAATCTTTCCCATCTTTCGTCAGTAACAAGACCGATTTCTCTGCCGATAGGTGTAAGGCGTTTATCTGCATTATCCTGACGAAGGATAAGTCTGTACTCACTTCTTGAGGTCATCATTCTGTAAGGTTCATTTGCGCCCTTTGTAATAAGGTCATCAATAAGTGTGCCGATATATGAACCCGATCTTTCAAGAATCATAGGCTCTTTACCTTTTACTGCAAGTGCTGCATTGACACCCGCAACAAGACCCTGTGCCGCAGCTTCTTCGTAACCGCTGCTGCCATTAAACTGACCTGCACCGTAAAGTCCTGCAAAATCTTTGAATTCAAGAGTTGACCACATAGTGAGAGGATCTACACAATCATACTCGATAGCATATGCAGGGCGCATGACCACTGCATTTTCGAGACCTTTGATAGTGTGGTAGAAATCAAGCTGAACTTCCTCGGGTAAAGAAGAGGACATTCCCTGAAGATACATCTCTTCTGTATTCTCGCCACAAGGTTCAATAAACAGCTGATGTCTTTGCTTGTCGGGGAATCGCATAATCTTATCCTCAAGGCTGGGACAATATCTGGGACCAATACCCTCAATCATACCGCCATAAAGAGGACTTCTGTGAATATTATCAAGGATAATCTGTTTTGTGTTATCGTTTGTCCAGCTGATGTGGCAAACAACTTTATTTTCTCCCATATTCTCTGTTTCAAAAGAGAAAGGCTCGGGAGGTTCATCTCCACACTGTTCATCAAGTTCAGAAAAATCAATACTTGAACGGAGAACACGTGCGGGTGTACCTGTTTTGAATCGGCGCAGGGGAAGACCAAGGTTTTTAAGACTTTCTCCAAGTTTTGTTGCTGCAAAAGTTCCGTCAGGTCCACCTTCGTAACTTACTTCGCCTACGTAAATTCTGCCACCGAGATATGTACCCGTGGCAATAATGAGTTTTTTAAGAAGATATTCTGCACCCATCTGTGTCAGAATTTTCCAGGGATATTCTGCATCATCTGTACGGGATACATCTACAATTTCAGCCTGTCTGAGCTGTAGATTTTCCTGCAACTCAAGTTTATGCTTCATCATCTGTGCATACTTAAGTCTGTCAATCTGTGCTCTAAGAGAATGTACAGCAGGACCTTTCCCTCTGTTGAGCATTCTCATCTGCAAAAAGCACTCGTCTGCAGTTTTTCCCATTTCTCCACCCAATGCATCAATTTCGCGCACAAGGTGACCTTTTGCTGTGCCACCAATGGAAGGATTACAAGGGCAATTTCCTACAGCATCCATATTGATTGTAAAAATCAAAGTACTGCAACCAAGTCTTGCCGCAGCAAGAGCCGCTTCAATGCCTGCGTGTCCTGCACCGATAACAGCAATATCAAATTTTCCGGCATGATATGTTTTCATATACATTCCTCATATATCATATAAAACTAATTTTGCTTATTTTCCTACACAGAAAGAGTGGAATACATCATCCACAACAGCATCTGCAACATTTTCTCCTGTAAGCTGAAGCAATGCTTCTATTGCATCTTCGATACAGACAGTAATAGCATCGAAAGAAAATCCTGCATCAAGTGTATTCTGGGCATCATCAAGAGCATAGAGGGCATTAAGTGCCGCAGCTCTCTGTCTTTCAGAAGAAAGAATACCGCTGCAAGGGTCAAAATTCTTTGTGCCTGACACTTCAGCAATAGCAGCCTCAAGTTCATCTTTTCCGTCACCGGTCTTTGCACTGATTCTGACAATATTCTTTATTTTCTTCTCAATATATTCTATATCAATTTTATTTTCAAGGTCAGACTTATTAATAATCGCAATAGCAGGAATATCAGAAAGACTATCAATCAGTTTAATATCCTCTTCATCCAGTTCTTCGCTGCTGTCAAACACAGCCAGAACCAAAGCACAGGAAGAAAGTCTGTCCTTTGTGCGGTCAACACCGATTTTTTCTACAATATTATCTGTTTCTCTTATTCCTGCCGTGTCACAAAGTCTGAGTGTTACATCTCCCACAATAACTGTCTCTTCTACAAGATCTCTTGTTGTACCCGGGATATCTGTAACAATACTCTTCTGAAAACCGGAAAGCAGATTCATAAGTGTAGATTTTCCTACATTGGGACGTCCTGCAATAACAGTATCAACTCCGTGGAGGATTGCCTGTCCTGCAGAGTATTCTTTGATAAGTTTATTGATTACATTTTTAGCATTCAGAATTCTATCCGCAAGGGATTCATAAGAAACCTCGGGAATATCTTCTTCGGGGTAATCTGCCCAAGCCGCAAGATGACCTGCAACAGATACAAGCTGATTTCTTATATCGTATATTTTATTACTCAATGCACCTGTGCGCAGACTTAAAGCTGTTCTTGCAGCCTGCTTGCTCTGGGCAGAAATAATATCCATAACTGCCTGTGCTTCGCTCAGGTTCATTTTTCCGTTCAGAAATGCTCGCTTTGTAAATTCACCGGGCTCTGCTGTAACAGCACCGGCCTGAATAACAGCACGGAGAATCTCTCTGGTAACAAAAAGTCCTCCGTGACAACAGATTTCAACAATATTTTCACCTGTATAGCTATAAGGTGCTCTGTAAACAATCGCAACTGCTTCGTCCAGCATTTCGCCATTTTCCTGAACTTTTCCGTATGATGCCCTGTATCCTTCAAGCTCTGAAAGTTTCTTACCGCTGACAGATACAAATATTTTATCAGCAATATCTATTGCCTCTGTGCCGGAAATTCTGATAATACCAATTCCGCCTTGACCCTGCGCTGTGCTGATAGCCGCAATTGTTCTTTCATTCATAAAAAACACCTGCCCGTGTGAAATCTGTTCCTATACAAATCAAATATAAAAGATAAATTATTAAACAAAAAAGGGCGGCTTTCCGCCGCCCTTTGTACCGACGGGCTTTTATCCGCCGATTTTTACTTGTCGATTCTGCCGTAAAGAGCAGAGCCTGCGCCCTCGTTGATAGGTGCGCGCTTTGCAGACTCATCACCTGCTGCGTCATATGTACGCTTGGGATGTCTGTCATAGCCACGGCCGTTTCTGGGACCTCTGCTGTTTCTGCGAGGAGCCTTGGGGTCAGGACCGATAACAACATGACGGTTGAGGTTTTCACCTTCGCTCCATGATGTTGCACCATTCACCTTCTGAACAGCTGTATGGATAATACGTCTTTCATAAGGATTCATAGGTTCAAGACTTGTTTTATAGCCGGTCTTAACTGCTTTGAAAGCAAGCTTTCTGCCGAGAATTTCAAGAGTTTTTTCTCTCTTCTCACGGTAATCACCGGTATTGATTGTAACCTTATAATAAGAGTTTTCAACGTGGTTAGCTACAAGGCTTGTGAGGTACTGGAGTGCATCCAGAGTTTCTCCTCTTCTGCCGATAACAGAACCAACTTCTTCACCTTCAAGGTTAATTTCAACGCCGTTATCTTCTTTTTCTTTAACTTCAACAGTTATATTTTCAAGGTCCATTGCCTTGAGAACATTTTTAAGAAAATCTTCTGCTGCATCTGCAGGAGTAGCTTTAATAAAAGCTCTTACCTTTGCAGGGCAACCGCCGAATAAACCTAAGATCTTCTTTTCAGCTCTCTGGATAATTTCGAATTCAGCTTCATAGGTTTCAACACCAAGCTGTCTGCAAGCATCTTCCTGTGCAGCAACTTCTGTTTCGCCAACGCCGATAGCTTCTCTAATCAAAATGTCACCTTCTTAATTTATAGATGATATAAAAATTTAGTTGTTTTCTTGTTAATAGTTGAGTTGTGCTTATACAGGTTTAACTGTCTTTTCTTTTTTCTCAAGCATAGCAACTCTTGCTGCTTCTCCTCTTGCTGTCATCATACCGGGTCCGAAGAAGTAGTGGAGAATAATAGACTGAACAAATCCCAGTATAGTAGAACAAATCCAGTAGAAACCAACTGCTGCAGGTACTGTGTATGCAATATAAGCGGAGAAAAGGGGAAGGAGTATAAACATAAGTTTCATACAACCCTGCTGTTCAGCACCGGTACCGTTGAGTTTCTGGATAACCATCTGTGAAGCAACTGAAGTAACAAAACAAAGTGCGGGAATTACAAGATACCAGGAAAAGCCCATTGTGGAGGGATTTTCCATAAGGTTGAGTCCCATAAAATTAAAGCTTGCGCAGAAATCACCAATTGTATTAACAGAAAGATTTGCACCTTCAAAACAAGGAATAAGAAGTTCTCTGATACCCTCGGCATTGAAATATTTCATAATGTCAATCTGGCCGCCATACATAGCAGAAGGGCTGACATTAATGCCGGGAATGGATGTAAGAACATTCTTTGCATTGTCAATCATAGTCTGATTGAGGTGAAGTGTGTTTGTGAGAGGATATGCAACAGCATAAAAAACGCCAAGCATAAGGAACATAGGAATTATGGTAGTAAGGCAACCTGCAGAAGGTTTAACTCCTTCTTTATCATAAAGTTTCTGTGTTTCTTCCTGAAGTTTTTCTCTGTTGTTTCCGTATTTTTCACGAAGTTCTCTCTGTTTCGCCTGGAGTCTGGCATTACCTGCCATTGTCTTTTGTTGCTTAATAGAAGAGGGAAAGAGAATCAGCTTTGAAATAATTGTAAAAATAAAAATAGCAAAAGCATAATTATGAACTAACTGGTAAACACCCCAGAGTACATAACCAAAAAGGCTTCCTATAAAATTCATAAGCTTAACCTTTCTTTCGGGTCTTTTGTTTCTTTTGCGGAACAGGATCAAATCCACCCTTTGAGAAGGGATTGCACCGCAAAAATCTCCACAAAGCCAAAGCGCCGCCTTTTAAGGCACCAAACCTTTCTATTGCTTCATATCCGTACTGTGAACAGGTGGGATAAAATCTGCACATAGGAGGTTTATTGGGGGAGATTTTTTTCTGATAGAAGCGTATCATTTTCAGAAGCAATTTTTTCATAATATTCCTCAATTCAGAATTCCTGCATCACTAAAATGCTTCTTCATACTTTTGAGGATATCCGAACTTTTTCTGTGAACAGTTTTGGTACGGGCAACGAAAACAATGTCGTATCCTGTGGACAGACGACTGCATATATCACTGTAAGCTGCTCTGATAATACGCTTTGCTCGATTTCGTTCTACGGCTTTACCTATCTTTTTGCCGGTGGTTATTCCGATACGAAGGTTATTGTTATTATTTTTTGTAATGTAGGTAACGAGATCGGGCGAGACATATGATTTCCCTCTGGAATATGCTCGCCTGAATTCTCTGTTTTCTTTTAAAGTGATAATATCACTCATTTAACCACCTGTCTCATAAAAACAAAAAGCCGCATTTCTGCTGATAAAAAGAAAGACCACTGAATCGTGGTCCTCACTTTTAGTTAGTAAGAAAATCTCTTATAACGAATTAGTAAGAAAGTCTCTTTCTGCCCTTTGCTCTTCTGCGGGCAAGAACCTTACGACCGTTTTTGTCAGACATTCTCTTTCTGAAGCCGTGCTCCTTCTTTCTGTGGAGCTTCTTGGGTTGATATGTTCTAAGCATATTAATCCTCCTTTCGGATACATAACCTTACAATCTAGCATTATACTTGATTTTTTCAATATAGTCAATATAATTTTTTGATTTTTTTCTTCTTTTTTCGAATATCTTTCAGTGATTTTTTCTGCTTTCAAAGACATACACAATATCTTGTATTTATGAGCATTTAGACCCACAATTTACATCACAAAAAATATAGCTTGTTCATATAGTATAATATAAATAGTAATAAATACATATATATGTTGAATTTATGGCAAAGAAACTCTTGCATTTGACGCTTATTTTTGGTAGAATTAAATGGTAAATGTGATAGTATGACTTTGTGACATAATTAATTATTTTTTACGTGTTTATCAAGATTCGGAAAGTCAAAAAATTTAGAGGATTTCTTAAAGATTAAGGAAAAGATATTTTACAAGGAGGTTTATTTTATGGAATCTTTCAGCGACGCTTGGGGCGTTATTTGCGAATACTGCAAATCCAGAATTACAGAAGTTGCTTATAAAATGTGGATAAGCCGCATTGAACCCATAAATCTTGATTTTGAATCAGGAAAAATCACACTTATGGTACCTACTCAGTTTCACAAGGAAACTTTGGAAAGATGCTACACATCACTTATTAACGATGCCTGTACAGAAATTTTCGGCACAAGTTTTGAGCTTTGCCTTACTACTCCCGATAAAAAAGATAATTCAGACATTATAGAAACTGCTGCTGACCCCAGCACTATCTACGACTATACATTTTCAAACTTTATTGTAGGTCCATCAAACAAATTTGCTCATGCTGCTGCACAGGCTGTTGCAGCAAATCCCGCAGGAGCTTATAACCCCCTTCTCATTTACGGAAGTTCAGGTCTGGGTAAAACCCATCTTCTTTATGCAATCGGTAACGAGATAAAGAAAAATAACCCCGAAATGGACATCTGCTATGTAAAGGGTGATGATTTTATCACAGAGCTTGTTCAGGCAATCAGTAACGCCACTACATCTGAATTTAAACAGAAATACCGACAGACAGATGTTCTTCTTGTGGACGACGTGCAGTTTATTGCCGGCAAAAACAGTACCCAGGAAGAATTCTTCCACACATTCAATGCTCTTTATGAGGACCATAAACAGATAGTTCTTATTTCTGACCGTCCTCCAAAAGATATGAAAATTCTTGATGACCGTCTTCGTTCACGTTTTGAATCAGGACTTCTTGCTGACCTTCAGCCTCCTGATATTGAAACAAGAATTGCAATCATCAAAAAGAAAGCAGGTATTCTGGAAGTTCCCATTTCAGACGAACTTGCAGAAACCATTGCACAGAAAATCAAATCCAATGTCCGTCAGCTTGAAGGTGTTGTTAAGAAGCTAAAGGCAAGATATCTGCTCAACAACGAAAAAATCACTCAGGCTGTTATTACAGAAGTTATTTCCGACATTCTCAACAACGATGCAACTCCTGCACAGACAGTTGAGAAAATTGTTGATGAGGTTGCCCGTACATTCGGTGTTTCCGGCGACGATATGAGATACAAGAAAACACGTCAGGCCAGAATCAACAACCCCCGTCATATTGCCATCTACATAACAAGAGAGCTTACAGGTATGTCTATGGTAGATATCGGTAAAGAATTCGGAGACCTTCATTATTCTACAATTGTTTACACAATTCAGCAGATGGATAAGAAAATTCAGACCGATTCATCTCTCAGAGAAACAGTTGAAGACATAATGAAAAATATCAGAGATAACTGATAAACTTTTCCACATATTAACACACATTAACATTTGGTTTTCCAACATATTATTCTTCTTAATTTCCGCGGAAATAATTATGTTAAAAACTCTCATTTTTTCATCACATAGGTTTTTGATAAAACTTTCCCATCAAATCTTGGAAAACTTAAGTTCTTAACATTTTAACCCCTACAACAACATACTACAATTTATATAATATACTATTCTTATTTCTATCTTGAAAGGATGTTATTTTATGAAATTTACTGTTATGCGTTCTGACATCGTAACAGCTGTTCAGAATGTTTCAAGAGCAGTTTCCACAAAAGCTACTCTTCCTGCTCTGGAAGGTATTCTTATTAAAGCTTATAACAACACACTCACAATGTCCGGTTATGATATGGAACTTGCAATTACTACTTCTATTGATGCTACTGTTACAAACGAAGGTGAGATTGTTGTTGGTGCAAAACTCTTCTCTGAAATTGTAAGAAAGCTTCCCGAAGAAATCGTTACAGTAGAAACAGACGAAAGAATGATTATCTACATCAACAGCGGTAACGCTGCTTATCAGATTGTTGGTATTTCATCTATGGAATATCCCGAGATGCCCAAATTTGATTCTCTTGATGAGATCAGAATTTCTGCAGGTCTTCTCAAAAATATGATAAAGCAGACAATCTATGCTGTTTCTGATAATATCAACAAGCCTATCTACACAGGTTCTCTCTTTGAAGTTAAAGATAAAGTTATGAGAATCGTTTCCATTGACGGTTATCGTATGGCTATAAGACAGGAGAATATTGAATCTGAAAGTGATAACAGATTTATTGTTCCCGGAAAAATGCAGAGCGAAATTCTCAAGCTTATCACAGATGATGAAAAAGAAATTGAAATCTGCATTGGCCAGCGTCACGTATCTTTTACTGTTGATAATTATTCTATTGTATCCCGTCTTATCGAGGGTAACTTCCTTGATTACAGAACAACAATTCCTAAAAACGAAGATACTGTAATCCGCATCAATACCCGTGAGCTTATCAATTCTGTTGACAGAATTGCTCTTATTACAAGCGACAGAGTTCAGTCTCCCGTAAGATTCAGCATTACTCAGGATGAAATCAAACTTTCCTGTCGTACTGCTGTGGGCAGAGCTAACGATGTAATTCCAGTTTCTACTATCGGTAAAGATACAGAAATTGGTTTTAACAATAAATATGTTCTTGAAGCACTCAGAAACACAGAGTGTGACGAAGTTAAACTTATTCTTAACGGCAGTCTTTCTCCTATGGTTATCAGACCTGTTCAGGGTGAAGAATTTATTTTCCTGGTTGTTCCTATGAGGTTAAACGATGAAATCTGAGATAATTACAATTAATGAAGAATTTATTAAACTTGATAATCTCCTGAAATTTTCAGGTATTGCGCAGACAGGCGGAGAAGCAAAAGTTCTTGTTCAGAGCGGACAGGTACTTGTTAACGGCGAAGTTTGCACTATGCGCGGCAAGAAAATGAGAGATGGAGACAAAGCGCAGTGCGGCGATAGAATTGTAGAGGTGTCTGTTAATTGAAAGTAAAGTCCCTGAAATTCTCCGATTTTCGCAATCTCAAGGACAATATAATATATCCGGGTGAAGATATAAATGTAATCTACGGCGACAATGCCCAGGGTAAAACAAATCTTCTTGAAGCTATCTGGATGTTTTCCGGCGGACACTCTTTCAGAGGTTCAAAAGAAAGCGAACTTACAAAGTTGGGCAGCAAATCTTCAAAAATAGAATTGGAGTTTTTCAGCCAGGAAAGAGATCAGACAGCGTCTGTTATGTTTTCGGGCAATAAAAGAAGAGTAGAAATAAATTCTGTATTAAAACCTTCTTCTGCTTATCTTTCCCAATGTTTTGCAGCTGTGGTTTTTTCTCCGGAACATCTTGCTCTTGTAAAGAATGGACCATCTTTAAGAAGAAAATTCATTGACGGAGCAATTTGTCAGCAAAATATCAAGTTTGCTGTGTTACTTTCAAAGTATAATCGTACTCTTTTTCAGAGAAATGCACTTATTAAAGAAATCTACAAGCATCCCGAACTTAAAGATACATTATGTATCTGGGATGATTCTCTTATTGCTATAGGCGCAGAAATTATAGCAAAAAGAATTGAATATATAAACAAGCTCAATGTTATTGCTGCAGAGTATCACGATGGTATTTCTTCGGGAAAAGAGAAATTTACCGTTGATTATATAAGCAGTTCAGGTATTAAAATTACTGATACAAAAAAAGAAATTCTGCAGAAGCTGTATGAATCTTTTGAAAAATCACTTAAAGAAGATATCAAACTTTCCTGCACAAATTGCGGACCTCACAGAGATGACCTTGAATTCTATATAAACGGAATGAAGGCAAAAAGTTTTGGCTCCCAGGGTCAGCAGAGAAGTATTGTGCTTTCTCTTAAACTTGCAGAAGCAAAAATGCTGTGGGAATATTTTGGTGAGCCTCCTGTTGTTTTGCTTGATGATGTTCTTTCAGAAATTGACAGAAGCCGACAGGAATATCTTCTTAAAAATACAAGAGGTTGTCAGACCTTTATTACAGGTTGTGAGCCTCCTGTTGTAACGGGAGAAAGTATCAAGATTTTTACCATAGAAAAAGGTGAGGTCAGCTAAATGTATCTTCATTTGGGACAAGACACGGTAGTTAATAAAAAGGATGTTCTGGGTATTTACGATATGGATACATCCACTGTTTCTAAATGGTCAAGAGAATTTCTCAATAAAGCAGAAAAAGAGGGCAGAGTAGTGAATGTTTCTTACTTTGATCTGCCTAAATCATTTATTGTCTGCAGAGATACAACAGGTGACGAGGAAAAAGAGATTATTTACATCAGTCCACTTTCAAGCCAGACTTTGCTTAAACGTTCACAAGGAAATCAGTTTATTACTTAATTAATATATATTAAAAGAAAAAGGAGGAATATGATGAAAAATGATAAATTCAAATGTCCGTATTGCGGAAGAAAAATAGAATACGGAACAAGAATTCTGGAACATAACAAAGGTGAACACTTTTGCATACATTGTCAGAAAATTTCTACAGTAAAACAAGACCCTAATATATGGATGATTCTTGTTATCTGCATAGTTTTCTCACTTATGGTTATGGTTTTCTACCTTACATCAGGAAACTCAATACAGAATCTGTATGACGAAGAAGGAAAACTCAAATTTTTAGTTTCACTGTTCTTCGGAAATTTGATGATACTGAAATGGATTTTATGGGAGATTATTCCGTTTATTATTTTTTATTTTACTGCTCCTCAGTTTTTATCATTCAGACCACAGAAGAGATTTATGGAGCAGACACAGACAAAGATTGATTTGTCAGTACCTTTTACATCTGCTCCTTCAAAAACAAAAAGCAGTGCAAACAACAGAAACATTGACAGAACAAGAAAAACTTCATTTAACGGCGTTTATGAAGATATTTCATCATCATCGGGAAATATGGACAAAACCCGTTCTTTCAACGTTTCTGATGCTGCAGAAAAAATTTCTGATGTCAGCAGAGAGAGTTTCTCAAAATCACAGTCATATTCAAGCGATGCTCCTCTTGTGAGAGTTTCACGTGAGCCTGAGGTTGAGATAGATGAAGAAGTTAAAG
The DNA here is from genome assembly GCA_937875885.1 of uncultured Clostridia bacterium. GTDB lineage: Bacteria > Bacillota > Clostridia > Oscillospirales > Acutalibacteraceae > Ruminococcoides. The sequence continues at coordinate 16,263 of CALEIO010000185.1, forward strand.
AATATATAAAAGAATATATTCCTTCTAAAGAAAAAATTCAGGAAAAAATATCTGTCCAGAAAGAAAAAGCTACTACACCTTCTAATTATTCAGCAAACAGAAAGTTTTGATAAGATTATTAGATTGAATAAATAAAGATATATTAAGAAAAAAATCCTTATCAGGGGGTTATTATTTTGGATAACGAAAAATTAGTTTACGGAGAAGAAACCAACACAAAAGTTGAAACAGATTATAATGCGGATGAAATTCAGGTTCTGGAAGGACTTGAAGCGGTAAGAAAACGTCCCGGTATGTACATCGGTTCTACAGGTCCCAGAGGCCTTCACCATCTTGTATATGAAATTGTTGATAACTCAATCGACGAAGCTCTTGCAGGATATTGCTCAAAGATTGAAGTATCAATTCTGCCCGGTAATATTATCAAGGTACAGGATAACGGCCGTGGTATTCCTGTTGGTATCAACCAGAAAACAGGTCTGCCTGCTGTAACTGTTGTATTTACCGTGCTTCATGCAGGTGGTAAATTCGGAGGCGGAAGCTACAAGGTTTCCGGCGGTCTGCACGGTGTAGGTGCATCTGTTGTTAATGCTTTGTCTGAATGGCTTGAAGTAAGAGTCTGCGACGGAGAGTATGAATATACACAGCGCTTTGAGAGAGGCCACGAATGCTATAAGCTCAAAAAAGGAGAGAAGACTACCGAAAGAGGTACAACTGTACTCTTTAAGGCAGATGCAGAAATTTTCCAGGAAACAGATGTTTATGAGTACGATGTTCTGAAGACAAGACTCAGAGAGCAGGCTTTTCTTAATGCAGGCATACATATTGAACTCAGAGATGAGAGAAATGCAGATAATTTCATTGTAAATAACTTCCACTATGAGGGTGGTATTCGTTCTTACGTTGAACACCTTAATAAGAGAAGCAATCCTATTCATCCTGATGTAATTTATCTTTCTGCTTCCAATGCAGAAGATACTGCAGCTGTAGAGATTGCAATGCAATATACAGACAGCTACAGAGAGCTTATGCTTTCATTTGCAAATAACATCAACACAGTTGATGGTGGTACACACGTTGAAGGTTTCAAACGTTCACTTACACGTGTTATGAACGATTATGCAAGAAAATTCAACAAGCTTAAGGAAAATGATGATAACCTGAGCGGTGAAGATATCAGAGAAGGTCTTTGTGTTGTTATTTCTGTTAAAGTTAAAGAAGCAGAGTTTGAAGGACAGACAAAGACAAAGCTCGGTAATACCGAAATCAGAGGTATGGTAGATAAGCTTGTTTCTGACAAACTTATGACATTCCTTGAAGAAAATCCCGGTGTTGCAAAGACAATATTTGAAAAAGCACTTGCATCTCAGCGTGCAAGAGAAGCTGCAAGAAAAGCCAGAGAAAGTGTAAGAAGAAAATCTGCACTTGAAAGCGCAAAGCTTCCAGGTAAACTTGCAGACTGTCAGAGCAAAGACACAAGCATTACAGAAATTTACATAGTAGAGGGTGACTCTGCGGGTGGCTCTGCAAAGAGCGGTAGAGAGCGTCGCTTCCAGGCTATTCTGCCTCTTTGGGGTAAGATGCTCAACGTAGAAAAAGCAAGAGCCGACAAGGTTTACGGTAACGATAAACTCATGCCTGTTATCACAGCTCTGGGTTGTGGTATCGGCGACCAGTTTGATATAACAAAGCTCCGTTATAATAAAGTTATTATTATGGCCGATGCTGACGTTGACGGTCAGCATATCCGTACACTGCTCCTTACATTCTTCTTCCGTTATATGAGGCCCCTCATCGAAGAAGGACATATCTATATTGCACAGCCTCCTCTTTACAGAATTACTCACAAGAAAGAGCATAAGTATGCTTATTCTGATATGGAGAGAGATCAGATTCTTTCTGAAATTGAGGGTAAGTCCGATATTCAGAGATATAAGGGTCTTGGTGAAATGGATTCCGAGCAGCTTTGGGAGACTACAATGAATCCCGAAACAAGAACTATGCTCAGAGTTGAGCTTGTGGATGCTGTTGAAGCAGACGAAACATTCTCTATTCTTATGGGTGACAGCGTTGAGCCCAGACGAGAGTTTATAGAACAGAATGCAAAGTATGTTCAGAATCTTGATATTTGATTTTAGGGGAAAGGAGAAAATTAATTATGGCAATCAAAAAAGATAAATCATATTCAGTTGATGAGAGCGCATTTGCTAATACCAAAATTATTGATGTTGACGTAAACAGAGAAATGCGCCAGTCCTTCCTCGATTACTCAATGTCAGTTATCGTTTCCCGAGCACTTCCTGATGTTCGTGATGGTCTTAAGCCTGTTCACAGAAGAATTCTTTATACAATGTATGAAAAGGGTCTGACTCCAGAAAAAGCATACAGAAAGTGTGCAGATACAGTTGGTTCTGTGCTTGGTTCTTATCATCCCCACGGTGACGCGTCTGTTTACGATGCAATGGTACGTCTTGCACAGGATTTCTCTATGAGATATATGCTGGTTGACGGTCACGGTAACTTCGGTTCTGTTGACGGTGACCCCCCTGCTGCATACAGATATACAGAGTCAAAGATGAGCAAGATTTCCACAGAAATGCTTGCTGACATTGATAAAAACACAGTTGACTTTATGCCAAACTTTGACGACCGTCTGGAAGAGCCCACAGTTCTTCCTTCAAGATTCCCCAACCTTCTTGTAAACGGTTCAGGCGGTATCGCAGTTGGTATGGCAACAAACATTCCTCCTCACAATCTCTCCGAGGTTATCGATGCAATGTGTATGCTTATTGATGACCCTGATGTAGAGATTCCCGAGCTTATGGAATGTTTGCCAGGTCCTGACTTCCCTACAGGTGGTATGATTATGGGCAGAAGCGGAATCCGCGCTGCTTATATGACAGGCCGAGGTAAAATTACTGTTCGTGCAAAAGCTGAAATTATAGAAGAAAAGAACGGCAGATTTAAGATTGTTGTTACAGAGCTTCCTTATCAGGTTAACAAAGCAAGACTCATTGAGCATATTGCAGACCTGGTAAATGAAAAGAAGCTTGAGGGTATTTCCAATATCGAAGACCACTCTGACAGAAGCGGTATGCACATTGAAATTGATGTTAAGCGTGATGCTTCTGCCCAGGTAGTTCTTAATCAGCTTTACAGCTTCACACAGCTTCAGACAACCTTCGGTGTAATTATGCTTGCTATTGTTAACGGCGAGCCCAAGGTTCTGAATCTGAAAGAAATGCTCACAAATTACATTGACTTCCAGGAAGAGGTTATTACCCGCAGAACTGCTTTTGACCTTAACAAAGCAGAAGAGAGAATGCATATTCTGGAAGGTCTCAAGATTGCTCTTGATAATATTGACGAGGTTATTGCTACAATCCGTGCAAGCAAGGATACAGCAGATGCTGTTAATAACCTTATGGAAAAATTCGCTCTCACAGAAATTCAGGCTCAGGCTATTGTTCAGATGAGACTTCGTCAGCTCACAGGTCTTGAGCGAGAGAAGATTGAAAACGAAATTGCTGAACTTAAAATTAAAATAGCCGACTTTATTGATATTCTTTCAAAAGAAGAAAGACGTCAAAGAGCAGCAGCAGTTTTAGAAAGAGTGGGGCTTGGCGATAAACTTAAAAACAAACCAAATCAACTTTCTGGTGGACAAATGCAAAGAGTTGCAATTGCTAGAGCTTTAGTAAATAATCCAGACATCTTACTTGCTGATGAACCTACAGGAGCGTTGGATATAAAGACTTCAGCGGAAATAATGGGTGTGTTTAAGGAGTTAAATGAGCAGGGGATAACTGTTATTGTAATTACTCATGATATGGAAGTTGTTGGTAGTGTTAGTAAAAGAATGATTGTTTTAGATGAAGGAGATATTGTTTTTGATGGCGATAAAATTTCTGGATTGCTTGATTTTGAAGATATGGTATTGGGTTATCGTGAGTTTGACACGATATTTTCGGCTTTCAGAATAGC
>CALEIO010000186.1 GCA_937875885.1 uncultured Clostridia bacterium
ATGATGATTTGTATCCCTTCGGGCTCTACAAATGTCGAGATTCGTGCCGTGCGTGACTCTGCACAGCATGCCGGTGGTCGCGAGATATACCTTATCTTCGAGCCTATGGCAGCTGCTCTCGGCGCAGGTCTTGATGTGGAGGCTCCTGAGGGTAACCTCATCATCGATATCGGTGGCGGTACATCCGAGGTTGCTATCATCTCTCTGGGTGACATCGTAACATCCTGCTCCGTTCGTGTTGCAGGTGACAAGTTCGACGAAGCAATTATGTCTTACATCAAGAAAAAATATAACATCCTCATCGGCGAGCGCACCGCTGAAGATATCAAAATCGGCATCGGCTCTGCATATCCTTACGAGGACGAGGGTGAGATGAACATCAAGGGCAGAAACCTTATGGACGGTCTTCCCAAGAACATCACCATCACCGCAGCAGAGGTAAGAGACGCTCTTGCAGATTCTCTCTCCACAATTATCGATGCAATTATCAACACTCTGGAGAAAACTCCCCCCGAGCTTTCCGCCGACATCATTGACCACGGCATTATGCTCACAGGTGGCGGCGCACTTCTCCGCGGTCTTGACCTTCTCATTATGCAGCAGACCGGTATGCCTGTTCACATTGCAGAAAGACCCCTCGACTGTGTAGTTGACGGCACAGGCAAGCGCCTTGAGCTTACAATGCCCAGCGAGTATTACAGATCCAGAAGAAAATAATTCTTTATCTTCTGAAAACATCAGAGCAAACTATCATCGGGGGACGGTTTTCCGTTCCCCGTATTTCTACCGGAGGAGCCTATGAGAGAACTTGTAACATCAAAAAGCTTCAAAAAGTTAATATGTGTACTCCTTGTGCTGATACTCCTTATGTCTATATCCGCTTTTTCTGACAGATCCATTGTTTCAAACCTGATAAGCGGTATTACCCTGGGTCTGCAGGAAGTATCCGCCACAGCTTCAAAGAAAGCTTCCTCAAAAAGTTACGATGAGCTTCTGCAAGAAAACGAAGAGCTTAATGCCCAGGTTGCAGAACTGCGCACACAGCTTGTGGATTATTATGATGTAAAACAGGAAAATGCCCGTCTGTGGAGATACTATGACCTGAAAAGAGAATATCCCCAGTATGAACTTCTTCCCGCAACAGTTGTCCGCAGAGATCCCAACGATGACTTCTATTCATTTACAATCAACCAGGGTTACACCGATGGTATAGCCGAGGGCGACCCTGTAGTTACAGAAAAAGGTCTTGTAGGCTGGGTTTGCGGCGTAGACGCCTCAACCGCAAGGGTTAAAACCATTCTTTCTCCCGACACAAAGGTAGGTGCCATCGACAATAAAACCCGTGACAGCGGAATTGTTACCGGCAGCGTTTACTATGCTGACCAGGGACTTACCACTATGACTAAAATCTCTGCCCAGAACACAATGGAGCAGGGAGATATCGTTATAAGTACAGGCATCAGCGGTCTTTATCCTGCATCTCTCATCATTGGAGAAGTTATGGAAATCAAGTTTGATGAGTACGATACATCAAAGTATGCTATCATCAAGCCCTATGAAGACATAAAGAATGTTATAGATGTTGTTGTAATCACAGCTTTTGACGGACAGGGGGAGATTTCCCAAGGCACCATTGAGGATGCCACCCTGCCCACATCAACCTCTACTCAACCCACAGAAAACACATCGGAAGAGTCAGCAGGTGAATAACTATGGACGGAAAGCTTAAAAATCTGCGTTATATCACTTACGCAATCGAAATCATACTTTTGTATGTTTTTTCAGGAATCCCGGGATTTTTACCCTCTATTCTGGGGGTAAAACCCCTTTTGCTGCTTCCCGTTGCCGTAACCATTGCGGTGTTTGAAAAAGAAGTTGCCGCTATGTTTTACGGTCTTGCCTGCGGAGCACTGTGCGACCTGGGATTCACCGACAAAATCGGATTCTACACCATTGCACTTACAGTTTTATGCTTTGCTTTCGGCTACTGTGCCCGCAATTTCTTTGTGACAAACTTTGAAAACGCTATGGCAATCGGCGGCACAACAGTTGTTGTACTGCTTTGTCTGCACTTTATGCTGTTTTTTGCAAGCACCGATGCCCCTAATATGGGAGCCCACTTTGTGCGACATTATCTTATAAAGATTTTCTACACAGCTGTATTTCTGCCTCCCTTGTTTTTCCTCAACAGGCTGATTCGCAGCGCAATCGATAATTAACAAACCTCATCTGTCAGATAATAAAGAAAAGGAGTGACAGGCTTGAACGGCAAAATCTTAAAAGAATATACAAGACCCCTCATCTGCCTGGCTCTTGTTATTATTTTCTTTGTGTGCTTTATCATAAGACTCTTCGACTGGCAGATAATTCAGGGTGAATACTACCGCGAAGAGGTAGCCACAACAGCAAACTACCGACTCACCTCCGACGCTACCCGAGGAGAAATCGTTGACAAAAACGGTGTTGCCATCGAAACCAACACCACCGTATATTCTGTTGTAATCGACAAGCTTTATATCAGCGGCAACCTGACAGTAAACGATGTTATTCTGAAGCTTTTTGAGGTCTTTGACCAGATGGAAGCCAAATGGATAGACACCCTGCCCCTGGTGCTTGATAAAAACGGAAACTATCAGTTCAGAAGCGACGAAAATTCCGCTTATGCGCTGGAAAAACTCCGTTCATCCGAGTATCTTAACCTAAGCGTTTATGCTACAGCGGATGACTATATGGAGGCCCTTGTCAAGCGCTATGACCTGGAAGATTTTACAGAGGACAAGACTCTTTGCCGCAATATGACTTCCGTAAGATACAATATGGAAATGTGCAGATTCTCCTCAACAAACCCCTACACCTTTGCCGAGGATATGTCTGCAGAGCTTTCTGCTATTATCTCCGAACTTTCCCAGTCTTTCCCTTGCATTGATATCACTACAGTTTCCAAGCGAATCTGTGTGGACGGCACACTTATGCCTCACATTCTGGGTGTAACAGGACCCCTCACCGCAGAGGAGTATGACGAAAACAAAGACAAAGGATATTCCTACAACGATATAATCGGTAAATTTGGCATCGAGCTTGCTATGGAAGAGTATCTGAAGGGCGAGGGTGGTACAAAAACTATCTCCAAAAACTCCGATGGTACTGTTATCAGCGTAGTGGATGTTGAGCCCGCAAAACCGGGCAACACAGTTTACCTTACAATCGACGAAAAGCTCCAGAAAGTTGCAAACGAATCTCTTGCCCGCAACATCAAGGATGCACAGGCTGCAGGCGCAAAACTCAGCGCAGAAAACGGCGAAAAAGGCTACGGCGAAGACTGCACAGCAGGTGCTGTAGTTATGCTGGATGTAAAGACTTTCGGCGTACTTGCCGCTTCATCTTACCCCACATACGATATAACAAAATACAACGATGGCGACTACTACACCTCTCTTCTCAACGATAAAAAGCTTCCTCTTTACGACAGAGCTTTTTCGGGTTCATTCGCACCGGGTTCAGTTGTAAAACCCGCAGTTGCACTGGCAGCCCTTGAAGAGGGAACAGTTTCCGAATACACTCCCGTAACCTGCACCAAGCGTTACGATTATTATCCCTCAAACATTGTTAACTGTATGGGATACCACGGACCCCAGGACGTTTACGGCGCAATCACCCGCTCCTGCAACTACTACTTTGCAGAGGTAGGCCGTCTGTTGGGAATCAACACTATGTATCTCTATATGGAGAAGATGGGACTTGGCGAAAAAACAGGTCTTGAAATCTACGAAACCCAGGGTTTCCTTGCAGGACGAGACAGCGCAAGCTGGCTGCCCGGTAACACAGTGCAGGCCGCAATCGGCCAGTCCGACAACACCTTTACCCCCGTACAGCTTGCAACTTACGCTGCAACTATTGCAAACGATGGTGTACGTTTGCGCACACACCTTGTAGATAAGGTAACAACCTATGACCGCACCGAAGTTGTTATGCAGACCGAGCCCGAGGTTGTGGAGAATCTTCAGCTTGATCCCTACAACCTCTCTGTAGTACAGTCAGCAATGAGACGGGTTGTTTCTGACGAAGCAGGTACAGCATACTGGACATTCTATGGATACGACATCCCCGTTGCAGGCAAAA
>CALEIO010000187.1 GCA_937875885.1 uncultured Clostridia bacterium
TGAAAATCCCGTCCTCCGCATTGTACGATGCGGGGATGCTGTGTGCCAAGAATGCACCCAACTCAGGGATAATCACGCAGTTGTGCTGCGCGATAAGCTTCGATGTATATTTAACCAAATTTTCCACGAAGCAAATTTAATAAAAAATACTGCCTGTTGCAAAAACTTTATGGAAAATATTCTTCAAATAAGTTCTGTTTCTTCAGTTTCATGATTATGACTATGATAAAGGCCCAAGAGTTGCGTTTGCGCTCTTGGGCCTTTTATATATTAGGTCTTAGCTTATTGCTTTACCGTGAATGTCAGCTTGTCGCTGCCTTCAGTTGCATCAACGTGGATTGTGTCACCCTGTTGCAGTGCATTGTCGAGCAGAAGCTGTGAAATCTCGTCCTCGATATAGTTCTGCAAGGCGCGCTTGAGCGGTCGGGCGCCATACTGGATATCATAACCTTTGTTCGCAAGGAACGTCTTTGCTTCGGGGGTAAGCTCGATGCTGTATCCCAACTCTGTCACTCTCTTTACAATCTGCGAGAGCTCAAGGTCAACGATGTTTACAATTGCATCAAGGCCAAGCTGGTCAAAGTTGATGATTTCGTCGATACGGTTGAGGAACTCCGGTGCAAAGCGCTTGTTGAGCGCCTTCTGTATCACATCGCGTGAGTGTTCTTTGCTTCCGGCGCGTTCGTCCTTGGCAAATCCGATGCCGGCTCCGAAGTCCTTCAACTCGCGTGTACCCACGTTCGATGTCATTATGAGCACCGTGTTGCGGAAGTCTACCGTGCGGCCGTAGCTGTCGGTAAGGCGTCCCTCGTCCATGACCTGAAGCAACAGGTTGAATACGTCGGTATGTGCCTTCTCAATCTCGTCGAGCAGTACAATGGAGTAGGGGCGACGGCGCACGCGCTCTGTGAGCTGTCCGCCCTCCTCATATCCTACATATCCCGGAGGCGCTCCCACAAGTCGCGATACGGTGAATTTCTCCATGTACTCGCTCATGTCGATGCGGATGAGGGCGTCTGCGCTGCCGAACATGAACTTTGCAAGTTCCTTTGCCATAAACGATTCCTCCTGTCGCAAAGGGAATATACATTGTTATTATCGCATTTACGCCTTGATTTGTCAACTTATAAACTAAAAAATGGTAGCCTGAAACCTGCAAAACACAACAAAAAAGACCCAAAGCCGCAGCCTTGGGTCCTTGTAATATCAACTTAAACAAAAATATTACTGAATATCGGTAATTTCTTTGCCGTGAGCAAGCTTTTCAATGTTCTCAATAAGAGAGGTCACATAGCTTCTGTACACATATCCGTTCTTCAGAGAATTGACCTCGGGAATAACCTTCTGTGTATCTGTGCCGTAAAGAATTACGGTGTCGCTCTTTCTGTCGGTTGTGTAGTTATAAGTGATTTTCAGCATTGCACCTGTTGTGGCAGTGCCCTTGTCCTCGCCTGCTGTTTCCATAAATGCCATATCCTCAAAGAGAATATAGAACTGGTCAGCATCAATTTCCTTGCCTGCAAGGTGAACTCTGGGCTGGTCAACAGTTGTGGTTGTGCCGTCCTCGCCTGTAACCTTAACCTCTTCTGTAGAAAGGTCAAACTTGTACTTTTTGTCCTTTGCTTCCAGCACAACCGACTCAAGTGCAGAGTAACTGGGATAGAGGACATATTCGCTTACAAGCTTTTCAAGGGAAGTGGTTGCCCACTTAACCTTATCGGCAGAGATACTGTAAACAACCTTTCCGCCCTCTTCCATCAGATAAACATTGCCATCGCTGTCTGCTTCGGATGCAAGCAGAGAAACCTTGAAAGACTTGGTTTCTCCCTCAACCTGGTTTCCAAGGCTGTCATATGCTGTTTCTGCATAGGTATAGGTTGTCTTTACTGTTGCATAAGGCTTGGAAAGACCAAACGCCTTAAGCTGTGCCTTGTCGGGATTTACACACACAACAGCATCTGTTGCAAGGCTCTTGATTGTACCGATAACCTCAGAGCCCTCTGTAGAGCTTACGGGTCTGTCATCGTGGGAAGAAAGCACATAGTAGCAGGTAAGGCTGCCCTCGGTGTTTGCTTCCATAATAATTTCTTTATCAAGATGTGTACCGCCAAGAACGATTTTATCAAAAGCCTCGTCAGAAACATCTGTTTTATCAGAGTTGATTGCTGTATCAAAAAGGTCTGTAAGCTCCATAAACAGAGAATCAACCTCATCAGATGCTACAACATATACGGTGGGGCTGTCTGCAAACTGCACGTAGCAGTGAGAAGCACCGGGTGCATCATCGCCTACAATTACTACAGAGTAGGTATCGTCATCGTAATACACAGTAGCCTGTGCACGGGGTTTATCAAAGCCGTACTCTGCTGCATTATCTCCGCTTAAATCTGCAACCTTAACAAAGTCAATGTTGCAAACGTCACCAACAAGCAGTGCAGGAGAGGTTTCTGCAAGATTATAACCCTCAAATTCCTCCAGGGTATAGGTTGCAGCTTCGGTTGTACCGTCACTGTTAACAGGGTTGTCAACAAGCACAGTATAGTTACCCTCTGCACTTTTCATTTCAACCTTTACAACCTGGGCAGGCAGACAATCCACCAGAGTGCCGTAGGAGTTGTTTTCAATCTCGCCTTCTTCGTTTGTGTTTATTGTTACGGTATGAAGACCGTCGCTGTTAACACCGGCAGTCATATCGATGCCGTAGTCCAGCTCTCCGGGGGTGTCATTCTGACCACCTGCGGGGATAAGAAGAATCACAGCAACGAGTACGCCGATAAGTACCAATGCAACAGCTGCAATGATAATATTTCTTTTCATTCTTTTATTCATCAGCGGTGTCTCCTTTTGTTCCACACAATAATGCCAATCACCATAACTGCAACAGGAATGATAAAGATAAAGATAACGCCAACTGTAACCTTCTGTCCGGAGGTTACCATAATATATTCACCCTCCATATCAGCTGACTCAACAAGAATAACGGCATCGTTTTCTGTTGTGATATTCAGCAGATTGATGAAGTATGTGATGTTATTTACGTTGCTGCTGTAATTTGAATACACCCAATCGTTCTTGAGAGCATCAAAAGAGCCCCATACAATTACGTGAGAGCGGTCGCCGTCATCGTTTGACTTTGCAGCAGCTGCCGCACCTACAACAGGGTTACCGTCAGACTTGATGGTGTCTACGGGATTCTCTTCGGACTCTGTGGGCACAAGAATGTCTGCTGTGTCGGAAGATACAAGCAGAGGAGTTGCAATTTCTTCGTCTGTAATCTCAACAGGCATACAGTAGGGCATCAGCACAGAAAGAGCCATATTCTGAAGATTCTCTGTGTAGCTGCCATCGTAGTAATCCATAAGAGGGAAAAGGTTTGCTGCATTGTTGCCCATAGACATAGCTCTGGACATATCATTTTCGCTAACATAACCTGTAGTTACCTTCATGCCCCACTGCTCCAGAAGCAGCTCAAGGTTGGGCATTGCTTCGGTCTGGTCGTAAGGAACATAGAACAGAGTCTTGCCGTAATCTCCGCCGTTTTCCAGCCACTTTGCAAGAGCATCTGCAGCTTCTGCAGTAAGGTCTACAGAGGGAGCCATCATAAGGATAACATCTGCATCCTCGGGGGGAGTTTCTGTAAGCAGGTTGACATTTTCTACCACATAAGCATTATCCTCAAGGAAATAAGGAATATATGTGCAGTAGCTGTAATATGCGGAATTTTCGTTAAAGAATTCGCCGTTACCTGTAGAAAGTGCAACCTTGAATGTCTTTTCTGCAGTTACCTTCTGTAAGGTAGTAAGAACAGTCTGTTCAATGTACTGACCGCCGATAATAAGTTCATAGTTCTGGTCATAGGTCTGGGCAAAAACCTCGTAGATTCCCACACCCTGATACTTGCCTGTTTCAGGATCCTCGATAATGAGGAAATTGTCGGACTTTGTCCAGTCAATATCGGGGTAAACCTCGGACATTGCCTTAACTGACGTGGAAACAATATCCATATGCTCCACGTTCACCTTATCGTATCTGCCCATCTGAGCAAGCAGACGATTAACCTGATAGCCAAACTGGCTGTCGATGTTCTGAATCTCACTCTCGGTAAGAAGAACCTTGATGTTTACATCCTTTTCCAGATATCCAAGGTATTCCTTGGTAACAGGATTCAGAGAATATGCATTGTTGGATGTCCAGTCCCCCTGAAGTCCGGGGAACTTGTTGACAAGGGCCATTGCCAGCACGTTAACACCGGCAAAAACAAGTATAAAAAGTAAGATAAAAGCTGTGTTGAGAAGTTTTCTGTTTCTTGTGCTCATACGGGCATAGGACACTGACTTCTCAACCTTGTTTTCTGTGTTGTTATTCATAAGTCAGCACCTCCTTTAAGCCCAACGCTTCTTGTCCAGCACTCTGCCTGTAAGGAAGAGGAACAAGCCGATCCAGGTAAGATAGAACACCAGGTCGGCAGGGTTGAACATACCATTGATAAAATTCATATAGTGGGTTGTAAGGGAAAGCTTATCAAGCACAATAAACTTGTACTCTACCTGGAACAAAGAATAGATAAAATTCTTTACAGAGCCAAGCACAGAATCGTAAATCATAAAGAAAAGACCTGTACCAAGACCAACAACCGCAGCAATAATCTGATACTCTGTAAGTGAAGAGTAGAAAAGATTTATTGCAAGGATTGCCGCACCAAGCATTACGCTGCCGATAAGACCTGCAAAAAGCTTACCCCAGGCGATTGTAACACCTGCAACCGTAACCTGCAGCACAAAAGCATACAGGAAATACACCATATTACAGATAAGGTAAAGAGCCATTGCGCTCATATACTTGCCCAGCACAATCTCCCAGATTTTTACGGGAGCTGTAAGCAAAGCCTGGTCTGTTTTCTGACGTTTTTCTTCTGCAAAAGATTTCATTGTCACAAGGGGAAGCAGGAAGAAAACTACATAAAGCATACTGTTAATTACATCCACAAGGCTGTTGTAAGCACTCTGAAAACATACAAGCCAGAAGAAGAAACCTGAAAGCAACAGGTACATACCCAGAACAATATAGCCGAGAGTATTGGTAAAGTAAGATGTAAAATCCTTTTTGAAAATAGCCAGCATCAGTTTTCTCCTCCTTTCTTCTTTCCTGTGCGCTCAACTGTGGTTGTGCCTGTAAGGCGGAGGAAGGATTCCTCCAGAGTAAGTCCTGCATCCTTCATCTCAAGGATGGGACAATCTGCCTTTGCAAGTGCTCTGAATACACCGCGGCGGATGTCGCAGCTCTTTTTGTATTCAATGTCGTACTGATAAATATTATCGCTTTCCTGCAGGCTTCTGCGGACTTTTGTTACACCGTCCACATCACCGAGGATGGTAAGCACAGCAGAAGAAGATCCCTCAACAGTAACAGAAAGCTTCTTTACATCTGCAGTAAGAGTAGAAATTTCATCAGCCTTTGCGTCTGCTGTAATCTGTCCGTTGGAGATAACCACGATTCTGTCACAGATTGCAGCAACCTCGGAAAGCACGTGAGAAGAAAAGATAACTGTGTGCTTCTTGCCAAGACTCTTGATGAGGGAGCGCATCTCGATAATCTGTCTGGGGTCAAGACCTACAGTAGGCTCGTCCAGCACAAGCACGGGGGGATTACCCACAAGTGCCTGGGCAAAACCTACTCTCTGCTTGTAACCTTTGGAAAGATTGCGGATAACACGGTCTTTGATATCTTCAATCTTAACAAGCTTCATTATCTCCTCGATATGCTCTTTCTTGGGAAGCTTTACCTTTTTGAGTCCGTAGATAAACTCCAGATACTCCTTAACTGTCATATCAAGATACAGCGGAGGTAACTCGGGAAGATATCCGATTTTTGACCTTGCTTCCATAGGGTTGTCCAGAATGTCGTATCCGTCAATCTTAACACTTCCCTCTGTAGCAGAAAGGTAACCTGTAATAATATTCATTGTTGTGGATTTACCTGCACCGTTAGGACCCAGGAAACCTACAATTTCGCCTTTTTCAGCAGAAAAACTGACACCTTTTACCGCGGCAAGGTTGCCGTAGTTTTTTACAATGCCTTTTACTTCTACCATCCTATGCTCACTCCTTATGAGTTTGATTATAAACTTCGGGATTCAAACCGAACACAACTTAATAAAGTATAATCGCAGCAAAAGTTCTGCGCTACCGTGTACGTAAAAAAATCATAATGTCGTCACATTTTTTCAGAAAGACAACACTATTTGCAAAGCAGGCAGATTACTCTATTCCCGTTGTGATTGCATCCTCTGAAAGCTCTGCTTTTTCTCAAATTTTTTCTGATTTGTAAATAAGTATACTTTCTCATAATACAGATAATATTAATTATAGCAAAATATCTGTTCATTTCAATAGAAAAAGAAAATTTCAATCACCAAAAAACAAAAAATTCATATAAAAAGGAGTTTTAACAAATGGATTATCTCAACGCATTCTGGGTGGGCGGTCTTATCTGCCTTGTCGCACAAGTGCTCATCGACTTTACAAAGCTTACTCCCGCAAGGATTCTTACAGGCTGTGTGGTGTTAGGTGTTGTGCTTTCTGCCATTGGTTTGTACGACCCTCTGGCTGACTTTGCAGGAGCAGGTGCTTCTGTGCCCCTTTCGGGATTCGGACACCTTATGGCAGAGGGTGTAAGGTCGGAAATAGATGCAAAGGGTGCTATGGGCATCATTACAGGGGGCATTTCCTCTGCCGCTGCAGGAATCACAGCCGCAATTGTTCTGGGCGTTATTGCATCCCTTGTGGGCAAATCCCGCTTAAAATGACAACTCCCCGTTATTTACAACCGAAGTTATACCGGGCAACTTAAAATTACCCTTGAAATGACATCGGCTTAGTTGTATAATAAAGTTTAGGTTATTTATTAAGTAATCATTAAGGGGTATTCTTATGATGGTCAAAGGATTTGACAACAACAAATATTTGCAGATGCAGTCTGAATGCATCAACGAACGCATTGCACAGTTTGGCGGCAAACTCTACCTTGAGTTCGGTGGCAAACTCTATGACGACAACCACGCTTCCCGAGTGCTTCCCGGCTTTGAGCCTGACAGTAAGCTCAAGATGCTTATGCAGCTTAAGGACAAGGCTGAAATTGTAATCATAATCAATGCAGGCGACATCGAGAAAAACAAAGTCCGCGGAGATCTTGGCATTACTTATGACCTGGACACTTTAAGACTCATTGACGTTTTCCGCAGAGTTGGCCTTTACGTAGGCAGCGTCGTGCTTACCTGCTATGCAAACCAGCCCTCTGCAAACAAATTCCAGAAACGTCTGGAGGAACTGGGTGTTAAGGTTTACCGCCACTATCCCATCCCCGGCTACCCTGCCGACATCGACCTTATCGTAAGCGACGAGGGTCTGGGCAAGAATGAATACATCGAAACAGAAAAAGAGCTTGTTATCATTACAGCTCCCGGTCCCGGTTCAGGCAAGATGGCTACCTGCCTTTCTCAGCTTTACCACGACCACAAGCGCGGTATTCAGGCAGGCTATGCAAAATTCGAGACCTTCCCCATCTGGAATCTTCCTCTCAACCATCCCGTTAACCTTGCCTACGAGGCGGCGACTGCCGACCTCAACGATATGAATATGATCGACCCCTTCCATCTTGATGCTTACGGCAAGACTGCTGTAAACTATAACCGTGACGTTGAGATATTCCCCGTGCTCAAAGCAATGCTTGAAAAGATCCAGGGAAGCTCACC
>CALEIO010000188.1 GCA_937875885.1 uncultured Clostridia bacterium
CCAGTGAGAAGACCAAGCCTTATATCTGTATCTGCAAACAACTTGCAGAGTGTATCGTAATGCTGTTCTGCAAGAATTTCTGTAGGTGCCATAAATGCAGCCTGCTTACCGTTTTTAGCCATATTATAGCAGGCACAAGCGGCAATAGCGGTTTTACCAGAACCAACATCTCCCTGCACAAGTCTGTTCATAGGTGATTTACTGTAAATCATATCGTGAGTGCAATCATCGATTGCGCGCTTCTGTGCTCTTGTTGGTTCAAAAGGTAAAAGCTTCAGAAATTCATCTGTATAATCGGTTGTAATATTAAATCCTCGGCTCTTTGTGTTCTTACTTTTAAGTGCACGGAGTCCGAGACTCAACACCAGAAACTCTTCAACAGCCAGTCTCTTTCGTGCACAGGTCAGAGCAGATGGCGAAGAGGGGGCGTGGATATTCACAATAGCTTCTCTAAGTCCGCAGAGTTTGTACTTTTTTCTGATATCTTCAGGAAGTGGGTCTGAAATCTTTTCAGGCAAAAGCAAAAGTGCCTGCTTGACTGCATTCTGCACGGCTTTATTGGTTAAACCTGCAGTAAGTGCATAGATGGGATGCATTGATGTTTCTTCATTTCTGAAAGGTCTGAACTCAGGAGACACCATCTGAAGACCACCCAAATCCCTTGTCACCTTGCCATAAAAGAGATACTCTGTATCATATTTAAGCATAGAAGTTATGTATTTGTTATTAAAGAACACAAGGCGCATAGCTTCGTAGCCATCAGAAATCTCTGCTCGTACCATATATCTGTTACCGGGTAAACGGGATTCTCTCATTGTTGCAGAAAGTGTTCCGCGGACACAGCAGGTTTCTCCGCCCTTGAGGGCAGAAACAGGCACAGGCTTGCTCCAATCTTCATATTCCCTTGGAAAATGATAGAGCAGAGCTCCCACGCTGTAGATATTCAATTTATGAAACAACTTTGCCTTTACTTCCCCTATTCCCTTGAGGGTTGAAATGTGCTGTTCAAACAATGAGGCCATAGATATCACCTGCGCTTACGCGATAAGTTATAAGATAAATTCAGAAAAAGGCGGACAAATTTGTCCGCCTTTTAAGTATAGCATAATTACTGAGCTGATTCTACACCGAGAATGTAATAATAGATGGGCTGACCGCCGTCGATCATATTGATATCAACATTCTCACCATATTTGAGGATAAGCTCATCGTAAACCTCCTGAGCATCCTGCTCGGAGATACCTGCACCGTAGATGAGAGTTACAAACTCTGCATCCTTGTCGATCATATTCTTTGCAAGCTTAAGAAGTGCTTTCTTGGGAGTCTTCTCTGCAACTGTGAGTTTGCCGTTATCAAGGCCGATGATGTCACCTTCCTTGATTTTCTTCATACCAAACTCGGAGTCACGTGCTGCGAATGTGATCTGACCTGTGGAAACACCTGCATATGCATCCTGCATTGCACCCTTATTGATAACAGCGTCGCTGTCGGGATCGAATGCGAGCATTGCAGAAATACCCTGAGGAATTGTTCTTGTGGGAAGAATTACAACTTCTCTGTCCTCAACGATTTTTGCTGTCTGCTCTGCAGCCATAATGATGTTCTTGTTATTGGGAAGAACGAAAACAGTCTTTGCAGGTGTAGCCATAACTGCTTCGTAGATATCGTCTGTGCTGGGGTTCATGCTCTGACCGCCGGAAACAACGTGTGTGCAACCAAGGTCTGTGAAGAGAGCTGAAAGGCCGTCACCTGAAGCAACTGCAACAAAGCCGATTTCTTCTTCGGGAGCTGCAACCTCAAGCTTTACCTTCTCCTGGCGCTTGTTGTTTTCAGCCTTCTGCTGCTCGTGCTGCTGGCGCATATTCTCAACCTTTACTGTGAGAAGCTGACCATACTGGAGACCTCTCTGAAGAGCCTTACCGGGATCCTCTGTGTGTACGTGAACCTTGATAATCTCTTCATCATCAACAACAACTACACAGTCACCGATTGTCTCAAGATATGCTCTGAGCTTGAGGGGTGAAGTTGTGATTGAAGCGTCTCTGCAAACAATAAACTCTGTGCAATATGTGAAGTTGATAACCTCATCAAATTCTGCAGCAGCATTTCTGAATGTGTCATCATCTGACTCATCAGCACTGTACTCCTGTGCAGAATACTCTATCATAACACCGTCTTTGATGTAAGAAAGCATACCCTCAAAAATAACGAGAAGACCCTTACCGCCTGCATCAACTACGCCTGCCTTCTTAAGCACGGGAAGAAGCTCGGGTGTTCTGTCGAGAGAGTCGGAAGCAGCATTGCATACAATCTCCCAAACCTCTGCGGGATCTGTAGTCTTCTTAACTGCTTTTGCGCCTTCTTCGAAAGCTTCTCTTGCAACAGTGAGGATTGTACCCTCTGTGGGCTTCATAACTGCCTTGTAAGCAGCGTCAACACCAAGACCAAGAGCTTTTACAAGATCTTTGCCTGTTGCCTGCTCCTTGCCCTCGAGCCCCTTGGAGAAACCTCTGAAAAGCAGAGAAAGGATAACGCCGGAGTTACCTCTTGCACCTCTGAGCATTGCAGAAGCAATAACCTTGGCAACCTCACCTGCATTATCAGACTCACAAGCAGAAACCGCCTTAACAGCTTCGCTGATTGTCATTGACATATTAGTACCTGTATCGCCATCGGGCACAGGGAAGATATTGAGATCGTTAATTCTTTCCTTCTGGGAACAAATGTTGTTAGCACCGGAAATAACAGCCTGCTTTAACATAGATCCTGTCAGCATTAGAACACATCCTTAATATAATAATATGCAAAATAATCTGGTACACTCAAATAATACCATTGTAATTATATATTAATAAAAAGCTACTTTCAAGCGAAAAAAGCAAAAATTGGTTATTTGCATAAAATAATCACGATAAAAAGAGAACATTTGATAATTAACACATAGTGATTTTATTCGATAGTAAAACTCTCTGCAGAGATTGTTTTTCCTGTTTTCTCGTCAATCTCAAACAGCACACAATCCATAGTACACTCACCCTGCAAAGGCTCGAAACGAACAGGCATTTTATTGCGGAAACTTTCAATGGTGATATCGGGATTAACACCCAACACAGAATGACGGGGACCTGTCATACCAGCATCGGTAATATATCCTGTTCCTTTGGGAAGTATCTGACAATCTGCTGTGCGCACATGAGTGTGAGTGCCGAAAACCGCAGACACTCTGCCGTCAAGATAAAATCCCAGAGAGCGTTTCTCGCTTGTTGCTTCTGCGTGAATATCTACAATTATGATTTTAACATCAAGGTCCTTGAGGATGCTGTCTATGGTACGGAAAGGACAATCAATAGCAGTCGAGCTGAAAACATTACCCATAATGTTTATAACTGCCATTCTGTAGCGACCGCAATCGAGGACACACACTCCCCTGCCCGGAGTTGTACCGGGAGGATAGTTAGCAGGTCTTATTATGAATTCGTTATCATCAAGATAAGAATATATCTCTCTTCTGCGGAAAGAATGGTTGCCCAGTGTGATTACATCGACACCGCTGCTGAAAAGAAAATCAGCCGATGTAGGCAAAACGCCGTTTCCGTCGGCAGAGTTTTCTCCGTTGCAGATAACGATGTCTATATTTTTGGCACGTTTAAGGGCAGGCAGCTTATCTCTGAGGAATCTGCAACCTACTCCTGCAACCACATCTCCAATACACAAAACTCGCATAACATCACCCATTTCATTATCTTGTATATTATAACACAATGAAAGTCAATTTACAACAAAGTTTTCTTTTATTGCTATATCCTCGGTGCAATGATATGTAACAGTCATTTCTGCCGTTTCATCTGTAAGAACAAAATCTCTTATAACCTCAATTTCAACACAATTCTGTAACACAAACAACTGATAGAGCACATCCTCTGTTGTAAGTATATCCCGTGCTGTCTGCTCGGAGTGGGAATACTGCACATTCTCAAACAGTGTACACTGCTCTGTGCTTATGCCGCAAGGCACAGAAACATCATTAAGGTACATCTTTTCAGTAATCAGACGTGATGTGTAGTCCCCTCTTACAGCTTTGAAAGTTACGGGCACTTTTATCCACAGAAAGTCAATATTCTTTCTGTTCACAACATCCATTGCGCAACTAAAATTACCTTTTCGCTGCACAGAAAAGCTCATATTATACGCGGTTTCTGCAAACACTTCTGCATCGGAATGCACATAGTCTATATTCTGCAAAGAATCTTCAACCACTCCGCTTACAAGAAGCTGACCCTCTTTTACCGCCGAGCCAACTTTCTCAACCCCTTCTCCCCTTTTTATATTCATTCCGATTATTACACCATCTCTGACCGCTTTGATATTGCAAGGCTTTGACAAATCCTCAATATACGGCTTATGCTCTTTTTCTTTTATCTCAACCTCCGCTTTTGTACCGATTATGTTAATAGACATCCAACCTATATCCTCAATGTCGTGCATTATCTTCCGCTCTACAGTATGCACATCTATATTGGCTTTGAAAGCTCCCTGGTACACACCTGCTTTCTGAAGGATCCCCATAAATTCAGCTGTGCTTATTCTGTCGGTTCCGTTTATCTCTACAGTCCACACAAAATTCTGCATAAACACTGCAATCAACAGAAAAGCCACTGCTCCTGCAAGCAAACCTTTGCGCTTACGATATTTTTCCATTACAAAAGGAAGTCCTTGTTTTTCTGTTATCTTAAGGCAGACCGAAGCTTTTGCCGCAATATTCCTTATAGATTTATAATCGCAGACAAGCATTGATGCATAGATACAATCCTCTTCTGCCTGTGGGTTAAACAAGGATATACCCTGACGGGCACATAGATTTATAAATCTTTCAGGAAACTTTCCTTTCATCTTAAATCTGACATAACCTTTGAGCCATCGAATGATATTAACCATACACACCTCTAAACAGAAAACTCTATATTAAGAAAAAAGCCTTCTACGATCAATGACGTAGAAGATATATATTTGAGATTCATATTCCTGCCCACAAATGAAACAATATATCTGCCAAGATTAACCCTGATAACCGTGGTGGAATATTCCACTACCCCTTTGCAACCCTCTATTGTAGCAGATGTATTATCTGATATTTCTATGTTTGGTTTATCTCCCAACAGTTCCTGCATTGTATCTCTGACAGAAAACCTTGGTCTGTGCTCCTGATTTTCTTTATGGCTCTTTTTGCTCAACTTACACACCTACTTATTTTTTCTGTTAATTTTTATGCAAAAAGGCTCATATATATTATATGGTGAAGAAAATGAGGATATATAAATTGCTTGACAAAACAAAGTTACTGATAAGCTGGACCATTATATTGCTTAGTACAGCCATATTACTGATATTCCCTGTTGAGTGCAGAAACGGGGGCACGAATGGTGTTTTCTTATGCCTGCAGGTACTTATCCCGTCTTTGTTTCCCTTTATGGTAATCTCATCCTTTGTCATAAAAAGTGGGCTGGTGAATGTATATCCTAAATGGACAGATAAAATCACAAGGGCACTATTTGCACTCCCAGGACATTGCATCTGGGTAATAATCCTTGCAATGATTGGTGGATACCCCATAGGAGCAAGCGGCATCAAAGCATTGTATGAACAAGAATACATTTCAAAGTCTGATGCAAAAAGAATGAGTCTTTTCTGTGTGGCATCGGGCCCGGGATTTCTTGTTACTTACATCGGCGCTGTTATGACACGAAGCTTAAAACTCGGATATATATTACTGATATCCCAAGCGATTTCAGTAATGCTTCTGGGAATTCTTTCAAAGTTTATCAGCAGAAGTAAATATTCAAAGCCATACAAAAACATCTCGCCCCAAAAGACTGCAAACAATCAGGCGCTTGTTGTATCTGTGTTTGCAGCTATCAAATCCTGTGCACAGATGTGCGCATTGGTAGTTCTTTTTTCAACTTTATGTGAAGTTTTCTTATCTCTGACAGCTGATAATACAACAGTACAATGGATAGTCGCCTTTGTAGAAATTACCAACGGCACAAAAATCCTATGCAACGGGTATCCTGCCGTACTCATCTCTGCAGTATGCGGATTCGGTGGATTATGTGTACATTTTCAGATTTTTTCTTTGCTTCAGAATATTGGAATCCCGAAGAGGCAATTTTATCTTTTCAGGGTACTGCAGAGCATAATATGCGCAAGCATTACCTACATTTTGCTTAAGATTTTTCCTGTATATCAGGAGGTCTTTTCAACAGTGGAAAATGCCGATACAACCCTTAACAACACAGTAGCAGGATGTGTTGTGCTTATAGCCTGCTGTTGTGCATTTCTTGTTTCTGTGAAAAACATTAAAAGCAGTATAAGATACTGACACTATACTATTATATATGGAGGTTTTAATATGTGTGGAATTGCAGGTTGGATAAGTGCAGAGGAAAATCTGTGCGAGCGTGCACAGGTCCTTGAAAAAATGTCGGATACACTTAAAATGAGAGGTCCTGACGAAAACGGAATATATATTGAACGAAATGCTGCAATGATTCACAGACGTCTTGCGGTTGTAGACATTGAAAACGGCAAACAGCCTATGATTTACAGCGACAGCAATGAGAAATATACCCTGGTTTATAACGGTGAGCTATATAATGCTGACGAGGTTAAATCAGAGCTGATTCTTGAGGGATTTGAGTTTGAGGGACACTCTGACACAGAGGTCGTACTGAAAGCTTATGTGAAATGGAAAGAAAAGTGTGCAGAAAAATTCAATGGTATTTTTGCTTTTGGTGTTTACGAAACAAAAAGAAAACGTCTTTTTATCTGCAGGGACAGAATTGGTGTTAAACCATTATTCTATACACACACAAAGGATAATTTTGTTTTTGCTTCACAGATAAAAACCATACTTGCAAGCGGTGTTGCAAAAGCTGCACTTGACGAAAAGGGACTTTATGAAATATTCTACCTCGGTCCTGCACGAAGTCCCGGTAATGGTATATTCAAAAACATAAACGAAATTCTTCCGGGTGAATGGGCATATCTTGAAAACGGGAATCTGCACAAAGAAAAATATTTCAGCATAAAAGCAAAAGAGCACACAGAAAAAGAAGATGAGACAATAGAACACACACGATATCTTGTTGAAGATTCCATAAAACGTCAGCTTGTCTCCGATGTACCTCTGTGCTGCTTTCTTTCGGGCGGACTTGACTCCAGCATCATCACCCAGACTGCTTCTGATTATCTGAAAGATACAGATAAAGGACAACTTGACACCTACTCTGTAGAATATACAGACAACGAAAAATACTTTGAGAAGAGTGTTTTTCAGCCAAACAGAGATGCCGAGTATATATCAATGATGATAAAGAGTGCCGACAGCAATCATCACAATATAACGCTTGATAATATAAAACTTGCTGCTGCACTTGATGATGCAACCAAAGCAAGGGATTTGCCGGGTATGGCAGACATTGATTCCTCCTTGCTACTGTTTTGCAAGGAAGTAAAAAAAGACTTTACCGTTGCACTTTCGGGAGAATGTGCAGATGAGATCTTTGGCGGATACCCCTGGTATCACAACAAAGAAATTCTTTTTGAAGACACATTCCCCTGGTCACGGTCTGCGGATATCCGCAAAAGCATACTTAAAGACGGGATTCTGACACGTGGCGAAGAATACGTAAAAGAGCAATATCTGCAAACCGTAAGGCAAACCGATAAACTCCCCACAGACTCCGAAA
>CALEIO010000189.1 GCA_937875885.1 uncultured Clostridia bacterium
TGTGTTCTGCCTGTTAAAAGGTCAACCTCCACAAGGCTGAGATTTTCTTTTGATGAAAGTACCTTATACTTTGTTCTGATAATTTTACCGCCGTCAACAGGCTTGTTTGAAACGAATACCTTGTTTTTCTTTTCGTCCTTTGTCAGCGTACCTGTAAGCAGACCTTCGGGCTTTTTAACCTTACCTTCGCATATGCACAGATACAGCTTCTTTATGTGTCTGTCCTTTATAAGGCGGTTAAGCTCTTTGAGTGCAACAGCGTTCTTGGCGGCAATGATGAGTCCGCCTGTGTTTCTGTCCAGACGGTTAGCCATAGCAGGTGCAAAAGAATTTTCTGCTTTGGGGTCATACTCACCCTTATCATACAGATAATGCTGCACTCTTGCTACCATAGAGTCAAAGTGGTAAGTCTTGTCGGGATGAGCTAACACACCCTCGGGCTTATCAAGGATAATCAGGTTTTCGTCCTCATAGATAACCTGAAGCTTCTTTGGTGCTTTCATAAACTCATACTCATCATATTTTGTCTCAAAGAACTCATCTTTGATATAGAAAGTGAGGATGTCACCCTCTTTGAGCATATCGTCAATGGCGCATTTTTTGCCGTTGAGCTTTATGTATTTGGTGCGTATGTATTTGTACATCAGAGATTTTGGCATTGTTCTGAATCTCTTTTGCAGAAATTTGTCCATTCTCTGATTAGCATCGTTCTTATTGATAGTTATAGTTCTCATAGTAAATCTGCCTTTATATAATATTCTGTAATTATATCAAATTTCTTAAGTATTTTCAACACCGTAAATTATTGTGTAACACAAGAGAATAATCAGCATAATATACCACAGAGGTGGTGCTGATGAGATATTGCGGGTGCAACCGCTGTGTGTGGTTTGCAGCAGGACTCCTTGTTGCCAGTTGTCTGCCCTATGAGTTTGTGGTGGTTATCGCGGCAATCACAATCATAATAATCTGCTCTATGTTCAGGAGGCGAATCAATTGAAAGTTGTACTTATCGAAAACCCCAGGTTCATATCGTTCTTTCTTCGCAGAATCTATAAAATAAAGAAGCAGAAAATCTGAATCATCAAGCAGGGCGGTGTTTTGTACCGCCTTGTTTTTTTTGATTACAGAATACAATCGAACTAAAACATTGTCGTTAATTATCTTCTTTAAGTGAATATACAAAAATTATCTTGAAAACCTATACTCCATCTGTTACCATTGAATTAATCAAAAAGGAGGTTAATTCAATGAAACGTGTTCATAAACTTTTATCAGTTATATTGGCTCTTATCTTGCTTGTTTCCGCAGTTGCGGCAGTACAGGTATCTGCTGCTGGTGATACAGTGTATGTAAAGGTATCTTCATCCTACGGCACACCTAACTGCTATATGTGGAACTCTTCTTCAGACCAGAATTCAGGTTGGCCCGGAGTTATAATGACAGATGAGGGAGATGGAGTGTTTTCTTACACTCCCGATAAAGCCTACGCAAATGTAATATTCAATAACGGAACATCCCAGACTGCAGACCTTACGTACCCAGGTGCAAACAATATTTACATTATGGATAATGGTAACTGGGAGACCTATGACCCATCTGCAGCAGAGCCCTCTGTAAATATCAGCAAGAAAGACGGAGCTTCTTTCAAAACAGAGAGCATTACAGTAACTGTAACAGCAAAGAATGCTGATTCTGCTTATTATACCGTTGATGGTGGAACACAGGTTGCTTTCGTTGGTTCTGCAGAAGTTACCCTTGGTGCAGAAACAGCGGTTGGTGCAACTGTCACTCTCTTTGTGTCTGCAACTAATAAAAACGGTACTGTTACATCATCTGCTACTTACACAAAGAAAGAGGCTTCTTCGGGTAGCGACAGCGACGGTTCCACAGCTAATGCACTCGACGGTTACTTTGCTACCAATCCCAATGGTCAGGTGGGCAAACAGACAAGTATAACAATTGACGGCAATATTTCCGATTGGGACAGCACAATGCTGATTGCACAGGGTGTTGCTAATGATGACCCCCGTGTGTATCGTCCTAATTCTATGTATGAGATAGCAATCGATGACTATGCTCTTTATGCTGCATGGGACAATGAAAATCTCTATCTCATGTGGGAAATGGCAAATGTTCAGGATGCAGTTGCTCCCAATGATGATTATCCGCTTTCTCAGGGTAACCTGTGGATAAACAATCTTCCTGTTTTTCTGTATCTCAGCACAGACCCCTCCATCGAGGGCAATGGTGCCACTACCACCGATGCAACCGTATGGAACAGCGGCATAACACTTGATGCTCACATTGATACAGTAGTTGCTTTCTCTACAAACGGCTCAAACGGTCCTTTTGTGTACAGAGCGGATGAGGATGGCAAGCTTGTATATGACGACACAATCCATTCTACAATCAAGCTTGATTGGGGCAACAGCACCATCAGCAAGAATCTCTATGGAATCAATGAAGGATATGGTCATTACAATAACCGTCTTCCCGGCGACGTTCTTGACGAGAGCAGTGACTGGATTGATTATTATGCATCCTCAAAGCATAAGAAGTCTCTTGATATGTTCTACGAAATGTCAATTCCTCTTGAACTTCTGGGACTTTCTGCATCTGACCTTACAGCCCAGGGCATTGGAGTTATGAAGGTTTCCACATTCGGTACTTCCGGTATGAACTGTCTGCCTGCAGACCCCTCAATGTGGGATAATGCAGACAAACCCTACACAGTACAGGAACCCAACTCCCACGAAAAAGAGGATGCAGATCATATTACAGTACCCCTTGCAAGAATCGGTAAACTCTTAAGCTCTTCAGGTACAAGCAAACCCACAGAGCCTACTACAAAGCCTACAGAGCCTGCTACAACTCCCACCGAACCCACAACAGCCCCCACTCCTTCTGCAACAGAACCTACAACATCTGTTACTGAGCCTACCGAGCCTACAGCTACAGAACAGGCAACTACTGCTCCTGTTTCCGATAAGTTGTATTATCTCGGCGATGCAGACCTGAATGGTGTGGTAAACGTTAAGGATTCAACATATATTCAGAAATCTGTTGCAGGGCTTGAGCGACCCCTCAAGGACGAAGCATTTATTTGTGCAGATGCCAACATAGACACAGAAGTCAACATCAAGGATGCAACAACAATCCAGAAGTTTGTTGCAGGATTACCTGTTAATACTCCCATCGGTGAGGTTGTAGGAGTATAATTCACAGAAAACATTCAAGCCATCGGTTTAATGCCGATGGCTTTTTTGTGTCATAATTTTTTCCTTTCTTTAATACATTTAGTGTAGAATATAAAAGGAGAGAAAAAATATGGACTATTCACTTAAAAACCGCTATGTTTACACAGCTTCGGAGATTCTTGATACATCAACACAACAGCAGGTTGACCTTGATTTTACATTACCTGATTATTGTGCTGATATTGAGAAAATTCTCAAATGTTCACTTGTGCCTAAAATCTACACCCGTACATTTTCTGCAGGACAGCTTCGTGTGGACGGTGCATCAATTGTAAGAATCCTTTACTGTGACAGCCACAAGAAATTTCTTCGTTGTTGCGAGCAGACAGTACCATTCTCGGCAACAATTCCCGTCAGCACAGAGCCATCAGAGAGCATAGTAATCACCACTGCAAAGCCCGAGTATCTTAATTGTCGTGTGCTTACCCCAAGAAGACTTACAATTCACGGCTCTTTTTCTCTTAATACATCGGTTGTTGCCAGAAATGTCTTTGATATTAAACATTCCTGCGATAATAATATGCTTCAGGTTAAGACCGAAACGCAGGAAATCTGCGAACTGTGTGAGTTTAATCAGGAAATGTTCAGCGTGGCAGAATCGGTAAATATCCGTACCAATAATAATATAGAAACAATTGTCAGAAGTGACGTTTCTGCTCTCATTACAGACTTTGCCCAGAACGGGGAAAAGCTCCAGATAAAGGGTGAAGCAACCTTGCGAATGCTCTATGTCTGTGATGCTGCAACAGGAGATATTGACCAGTTTGTGTATGTATTTCCCTTTACCCAGAGCATAGATGCCAAAGAGAAAAACTGTGACATTACAGATGTAAAGCTTGATGTTTTGTCCTATGAGATTCTTTTGCGAGGAGGACTTCTGACAGATGAGCCAGGTGTAAGCCTTGATATCAAAATGTCTGCAACCGTAACAGGATACAAAAAGACAGAAGTAACCTACATAACCGACGCTTACTCTGTAGCTGATGAAACAGAGCTTGAATATGAAAATCTTACTGTTTTCTCTGATGTTATGCCTGTTAACTCACGCTTTGCGGTAAAATCCAATCTTTCTCTCGGCGATGTGCCCATAAAGAAAATCCACGATATTTTCTGGGAAGACCCGAATGTTACAGGTCAGACAGAGGATAAAGAGCTTGTTGTAAGCGGCAAAGTCAGAGTGTGCATTCTGGGTGCAACAGCGGAGGGAGAGCTAGTCTGCATAGAGCGTCAGGCGGATATAAGATACACAAGCGCTCTCTCTGATAGTTTCTCTTTGTGCAAGTGTGCAAAGGTCTGTGTGACCTCCGTCAGCTTCAGAATGACAGAGAATAATTCTCTCGAAATTCGTCTGGATATGCAACTTTCAGCAATGCTTTATAATCTTTCAGACATAAGACAGGTTTCAAATGTAACAAACTGCGGCGAGAAATCTGTCTCTAAAAAACATCCTCTGACTCTTTATTATGCACAGAAAGGTGAGCTTGTGTGGGATATTGCTAAACGCTACTCCACATCCCTTGAATCTGTCTGCACAGAAAATTCTCTCGATTGCGCAGAACTTGAGAATTCCTGTATGCTTATGATTCTTAATGTATAACATAAAGGAAGCGGTAATCTGCCGCTTCCTTTTTTGCTGTAATTGGATTTTGCAGTTATATTTTTGTGCACAAGTGCATAGATATTAATATCAATACAGTAACAGATGGAGGAAAAGTAATGGAACAAAGAAACATATACAAAGATATAGTAACCCGTACGGGAGGCAGCATTTACGTAGGTGTTGTGGGACCTGTCCGCACAGGCAAGTCAACGTTTACAAAGCGGTTTATGGATACCCTGGTGCTTCCAAATATTTCCGATGAATACCGCAGAGCCAGGGCAAAGGATGAGCTTCCGCAGTCAGCGGCAGGACGCACAATTATGACAACAGAGCCTAAATTTATTCCCGAAGATGCGGTGGAAATCGATCTTGGGGAGAACACAACCCTTTCTGTCAGAATGATAGATTGTGTCGGATATATTGTAGAGAGTGCCTTGGGTTACAGCGAAGAGGACACCCCCAGAATGGTCAAAACACCGTGGTTTGATTCGGAAATTCCATTTGACAGGGCTGCAGAATTCGGCACAAGAAAGGTTATCACAGACCACAGCACCATAGGCCTTGTCATCACAACAGACGGATCAATCAGCGATATTCCCCGAGAAGATTATGTAGAGGCGGAGCGCAGAGTTGTAGCGGAACTCAAAGAGATAAACAAACCTTTCATAATTCTACTCAATTGCTTCGATCCCGATTCGGAATCCTCACGAAAACTGGCTTCAGAGCTTGCCGGTACATATATGGTGCCTGTCATTCCCATATCCTGCCTTGAACTTGATGAAAACGAAATTAAGCGTATATTAGCACAGATTTTGTTTGAGTTCCCTTTGCAGGAGGTCAGCATCGATATTCCTGCCTGGGTTGTGTCCTTATCCAAGGACCACTGGCTCAAGTCAGCGATTTTCGATTCAATCAAAGCTGCAGCAGGCAGTATTGAGAAACTCAGACAGATTCAGCAGGCAGCAGAGGTCATATCAGAGAATGAATACATCGTCACCTCAAAGCTTGTGGCAATTGATATGGGCAGCGGCAGAGCTGTGCTTGAGGTAATGCCGGACAGTAAGCTGTTTTTTAGAGTGCTTTCAGAGCAGACAGGACTTAATATTCCCGATGAAAAAGCACTTCTTGACAGTTTCTCTGACCTGTCTGGCAAAAAGAGCGAGTATGAGAGAATTGCCAGAGCCTACGAAGATGTGCTTGAAAACGGTTATGGCATTGTAATGCCCACAATGGAGGAGCTTAAACTTGAGGAGCCCCGCATTATTAAGCAAAGCGGTAAGTATGGGGTAAAACTTCGTGCATCAGCTCCATCTGTGCATATGATGCGCATAGAAACCTGCGCTGAGGTTACACCTCTTGTAGGCTCCGAGCAGCAGTCCGAGGAACTTGTGAATTATCTTCTGCACGAATTTGAGGAAGACCCTGTAAAAATCTGGGATTCCAATATCTTTGGCAAATCCGTAAACGAGCTTGTCAATGAAGGGCTTCATAATAAACTTTACAGAATGCCTGCAGATGCCAGAAGAAAACTTACCGAGACAGTAGAGAAGATTATAAATGATGGCTGCAACGGACTAATCTGCATAATTCTCTGATGAATTTCCTGTAAAAAATCTATAACATCAATCTTTTTAGAAAAAAACTGTCGAATTTTTCGACAGTTTTTTCTGTTTGCTATTGCAAAATATGTATAAAAAGTATAAAATTATAACGTATAGTGAAAAAGTCTATATAAACACAAGTATAGTATGAATATTTACTGATATTGTAAACGGAGGATGGTCTATGCAAAGTTCAATTCTGCTGGCTGTAGAGAATGCGCAGAATGATAATTTCAATCAAGCGCTTATTACTCTCATAACAGGTTTCATAGTGGTGTTTATGGTGTTGCTTCTGCTTATCGGCATCATAAAACTCTACTCAACCATTGTATATTCCGCGCAGACAAAAGCTGCTGCCAAGAAGAAAGAAAAAGAGCAGAAGGCAGAGCCTGCTCCTGCACCTGTGCAGGTTGCAGATGCAGTACAGTCCGACGAGCCCGACCTGCAGACCATTGCTGTAATTGCAGCTGCGGTTGAAGCTTTCTACGGAAGCTCAAAGAAAGTCAGAATCACAGGCATCCGTCCTTCTGTTACTACCCGCAATGAATGGGCAACTGCTGCCCTCAGAGAAAATATACCTGCTATGAGATCGGAGGGATTGTTATAATGGGAATTTTACAAGGTTTTCTTGATTCCGTTGTTGGACTTTTCTACGATTCAGGTCTGGTAACACTCACTTGGCGCAATTATGCAATGATTGCCATTGCATGTTTTTTGCTGTTTCTGGCTATCAAAAAGCAGTATGAGCCTTTGTTGTTGCTTCCCATAGCATTCGGTATGCTCATCGTAAATCTTTATCCGCCCATTATGGCTGCACCTTCTACAGAGCTTATTCCTGTGGAGCAGTATATGGCGGCGCATGGGGGAGAAGCGGCAAATTATGCTGTCACAACCCTTGAAGGAATAAGTTACTACAACGTCCCCACTAACGGCGGACTTCTCTACTACCTCTATCAGGGTGTAAAGCTTGGAATTTATCCGCCTCTTATCTTCCTTGGCATCGGCTGTATGACAGACTTCGGTCCTCTCATTGCCAACCCCAAGAGCTTCATCCTCGGCGCTGCAGCTCAGATTGGTATTTTCGTAACATTCATTTTCTCAATTGTTCTGGGATTCGACCCCCAGGCAGCAGGTTCAATCGGAATCATCGGTGGTGCTGACGGACCTACTGCAATCTATGTAACCTCAATTCTCAAGCCTGAACTTTTAGGTCCCATCGCAGTTGCGGCTTACTCCTATATGGCGCTGGTTCCCATTATCCAGCCTCCCATTATGAA
>CALEIO010000190.1 GCA_937875885.1 uncultured Clostridia bacterium
AACAGCTTACCAAGACAGTTGAGGGCAAGAGCCAGAATAGCAATGGAAGTGTACAGATACTGATTGCCGCCAAAGAAAGCGGTGGGTACGAAGAGAGAGGTGATTGCCTGAATGCCTGTAGCAATTGCGGCAACAGCAACACCTGTGTCGGAGTTACCTTTGAATTTTTTCAGAGGAGAGATACCGTTGATGATGGTAACTCTGCATATCCAGCTTGCGCCGAAAAGAAGCAGGAAGTTGAGCACAGAAAGAACAAGTGCAGATGCATAGCTGTGGGTGATGACTCTGCCCACAATCATAAGAATAAGAGAAACAAGGAAGATGCCGCCTGTGAAAAGGCTGTTGATGAACATCTTGCGGATGTTTGAGTTAACTTCCTGAATAATGGATTTTGCATCGTGCTGACTGCGGTAGTCCTCAATCTGAATGGTCTTCTCTCTGAAATCGTCATTGTCGTCGTCTTCGTGAGAGGAGAAGAAGCCCATTACCTTGCCTGCTACCCCTGAAGCGATTTTCTTGGGAGATGTCTTCTCGTTTTCTTCCTCTGCAGATTTCTCGGGCTCGGGTTTTACATTCTGGGAAATTACAGGGTTGGGAGAAGCTATGTATTTTTTATACTCGGTTTCTACTACAGCAGAGAATTTGCCTGCTCGCACGTGCACTTTGTCAACCTTGCTTTCGTGCTGATAAATAGGGACTCTGGAAACTACAGTCTGCACAGCGCCTACGGGCTTGGGTTTGCCGAAGAGTCGCTCAAAGCTGCTGAGGTTATCATCCTCATCTTTGTTTTCGGAGTCGGAGTTGTCTTCTGCAGTTTCGTTATCCTGGCTTTTTGCAGCAACGGGTGGGTCATCGATGTTGATGTCGATGGTGTCTATATCTTCAATAGGAATAGGTTTGAAGTTAAGGTTGTCCACCTTTTCAATAACTTCCTCGGCGATTTTTGTGTTTTCGTCGTATTCGGGAGAAAGAGTAACTACTGTGTCAATCTGCTCCTCCTGGGGAGTTTCTGCTGTTTCTGCACTTTCTTCGGTTGTGGTATCTGGGATAGTTTCTGTTTCATCATCTTCAGAAACAACATCAAGGGGGCTCTGATTAGTCAAGCGCACTTCTCTGTTTTTGTTGCTGTAGATTTCTTCCATTCTGGGACCGCCTGAAAGTTTTGCAGCCTCTTTTTCCATTTTTTCCTGCTCGCTGAG
>CALEIO010000191.1 GCA_937875885.1 uncultured Clostridia bacterium
CGAACAGCATGGAGCAAGGCAGTAGACGTCGGTAATCGTCCCCCACCATGCGACGGGTCAAATGGGGAACCACCAAGCCTACCCAGCCGATGACACCGCTGACAGCCACAGCAGCTGCGGTGATCAGCGTGGCACTGAGGATCACAGCAGCCCGGAGCCGTCTGGCATTGACACCCATGGTACGGGCTTCTTCATCGCCCAGGGTCAGCAGGTTGATTCGCCAGCGCAGCAAAAACAGCGGCGCAAGGCCCAGAAACATGGGAACCAGCGCAAACCATACATCCTTGGGAGATGTTCCGTTGAGACTGCCCATAAGCCAGTAAGTGATTTCCGGAAGCTGGTCTTCGGTGTCTGCAACAGTCTTTAAAAATGAAGTCATCGCAGTAAAAAGACTGCTGACTAAGATACCGGCCAGAACCATAGAAAGCGTTGCGCTTCCTTTTGTTAAGCGGCTTACAACATAAGCAGCTCCAACACAGATAACAGCTCCGGCAAATGCAAAGGCAGTAATCCAGACAGGCCCTAAGTTCATGAAGATAGCAAGAGCTGCCCCGAATCCTGCACCTGATGATGCTCCAAGGATATCAGGAGATACAAGCGGGTTCTGGAACATTCCCTGGTATGCTGCTCCAGCCGTTGCAAGAGCTGCACCGACAAAGAATGCGGCAAGTATTCTTGGAAGACGGATGTTAATTACTGTACTCCATGTTGCAAAGTCCCATGTGATGTCGAGTTTGAAAATCTCGGTTGCAAAAACCATGATGACGTCTGCAGGAGATACAGGAAATCTGCCGACTGTAAAGGAGAACAGAACACAAAGCAGTGCTGCTGTTATAAGCAGGATGAAACGTAGATTATAATTTGGCACATGCCTTGTCTTCTGTTCTGTCATTTCTTATCTGTTTGCCTCAGAATCATAAGTACTTATTTCTTTATTTCTGACAAAGTAAATCAAATATAATTTACATAATAAACGTTGTAGACGAAAGGTTATCTTCTATCAGAGCAAATCTGTCTGGTATGGCAGAAGAAAAAATACATATTTTCCTAACAGGAGACCGCCGTGTCGGGAAAAGTTTTCTTTTGCAGAGGGTACTCTTAGAGCTTGATGTTCCTCTTTCAGGTTTTACCACTTCATGGGGCGAAGAAGATGAGATAGGGGCAACACCTCTGATTCTCTCAAACGCCTCCGGGACAAAAAAAGCCGTTGCCGCATATCGTTATACTGATGACAGGCCTCGCAAGGTTTTCGAGGGGGTCTTCGAGACTTTTGGTGTTGAATGTTTAAGAGCTCCTGAAGGTCTTGTGATTATGGATGAGCTTGGACGCTTTGAGGCATCAACTGAGTTATTCCGTACCCGCGTGTTTGAGGTTCTCGAGTCTGACCTTCCTGTGTTTGGTGTTGTCCGTGATATGGAGATTGCATTCCTGGATGCTGTTCGAAATCATCCAAAGACAGAGGTTATCCGCATAACTGAAGAGAACAGGGAAGAGATGTACTATACTGTTCTTGAAAAAATAAAGGAGATTCTCTAATGAAGAAAACTATAATTATCAATGGTTCGCCTCGTGTGAATGGAAATACTGCATATCTTATCGCCGAACTTAAGAAACATCTTGAAGGTGAGGTCATTGAGATTTCCGCGTTCCGCTCAGGAATTGCTCCGTGCGTTGACTGCCGTGCATGCTGGACTACTGCGAAGTGTGTTGTAGAAGATGATATGCAGATTATCTATGATGATGATTTTGATAATATTGTAATCGCTTCTCCTGTTTACTACAGTACTCTTCCAGGTTCGGTCTTAAGTCTGATGAGCAGACTTCAGCCCTGGCATGCGGCAACTTTCTTCATCAAGGAGCCGCTTAAGCAGAGACCTAAGAAGTCTGCGGCTATTCTTACCGCAGGCGGTAAAGGAAATGAAGCAAATGCACAGCACCACTTAAGTGCGTTTTTTAAGCAGGTGAACGCAACAGGTTTTAGAGACCATATTGTGTGTTCCGGAAAGACCGATACGATTCCTTCATGGGAAGACAAAGAGGCTGTCGCCAAGGTTGCCGAGCTTGCCAAGTGGCTTAATGAGGATTGAATGGCGCAGGAATTTCCGATTCTGGATGATCACTTCCACTTAAACCGAAGAACCGGTAAGGGTCCTGAGGTGATTAAGGAGTTTATGAGGTCAGGAGGTACACATATTGTTCTGGTTACTCTTCCATCCTGGTCGTGCGGTGTTACTGCAAGTAAGCCTGAGGATTTCCGTGAGGTGTTTGATTCAACTCTTGCAGATGCAGAAGCAGTTGCTGATGCTGACGCCAATGAAGATATTCAGGACGCTATGATTGCCGCTACCGCTTTGGAGATTGTAGAAGCAGCAACCGAAGAAAGTGAAGAATAAAGCGGAGGGGAGAAACCCTTGATTTATGTGCTATGGGCACTTTTGGCACTGGCTGTGCTTGTGGCGGTTTTGCTGTGCATAAACGTCAGGCTGAAAGTCCGTTATGATGACGAAAATAATGTCTTTTGGTGCACTGCACACTATCTTTTTCTGCGGTTTGTGATTGCACCCAAAGAGGAAAAGAAAAATAAAAAGAAAAAGCCCCGTCACCTTAAGGCTAAGCCAAAGAAAAAGGAAGAAAAGCCAAAGACTCTTGACAGAATACGTGAGCAGGGACTTTCGGCATTCCTTGAAAATCTGAAAACCATTGCCGCTTCATCGTTTACTATCATTGTGAATGTGCTCAGGCGATGTGTGCTCCGTAAGCTCATAATCCGACTTACGGTTGTGGGCAATGACGCCGCTGAAACTGCTGTGATGTACGGCTATGCAAGCGCTGTTGTGAATCCCATTGTGTCGGCTGTGCTTGAGAATGTGGCAAAGTACAAGGAGCTTTGTGTTGACATTGCACCCGACTTTGACGAAGAGGCACAGGCTTCTGTGGAATTTTCTGCAGAGCTTAAGCTGCGACCTGCAAAGCTTATCGGAGCAATCCTTACAAGCAGAAATGCTGCAGGTAAGCTTGTTTCGGCTTTAGGCAAAAAATAAGCAGAAAATAATAATAGAAAATAATAAGATTTTACAGATATATAAGACAGATAAAGGAGAATGAAAAATGAGCGAACATCCCATTAACGGACTGATGGACACCACTCTGGACAAAATCAAGAGTATGGTGGATGTTGATACCATCATCGGCACACCCATCACATCTCCCGACGGTACAACTATCATTCCTGTGTCCAAGGTAAGCTACGGCTTTGCATCAGGCGGCTCTGACTTCCGCGCAAAGAAAGACACACAGCCTCCTTGCTTCGGCGGTGGCTCCGGTGCAGGTGTTACCATTAACCCTGTAGGCTTCCTTGCTATTATGAAGGGTGAGGTTAAGTTTATTCCCATTACAAAGTACGATGGTCCCGCAGACCGCATTGTGGGTATGGTGCCCGACCTCTTTGATAAGGTTAAGAGCCTTTTCGGCAAAGAGAAGAAATCTGCACCCGAGATTGGTGACGACGAAATTTTCTGATGAATAATGCACACTCCCCGAGCATAAATTTGCATCGGGGTGTGTCTTTATGAAGCGGTTTTTTGTTTTGATATCAATGCTTACTCTTGTGGCTTTCTGTCCTGTGGGTGTTTCTGCCCAAGGTGATAATAAAGCGCAGAGTGAGCCACAGGTGTCTGCCCGGGCTTATGTGCTTTTTTGTGCAGACAACGGGCAGATTCTTGCAGGTGACAATGTTCACACAAAGCTGGGAATGGCAAGTACCACCAAGGTTATGACATCTCTCATTACACTCTGCGAAGCGGCGGCTTCTGACAGAAAGGTTAAGTTTACTGCGGCAATGACCGCCGAGGGCAGCTCTATGTACCTTAAAGTGGGGGACGTGGTGAAGCTTTCTGACCTGGCGGCAGGGATGATGACTGTATCGGGCAATGACGCTGCAAATGCGGCGGCTGTTGCCATAGGGGGAAGCCTTGAGGGCTTTGCAAAGCTTATGAATGAGCGTGCACAGCAGATTGGTATGAAAAACACAAACTTTGTTACCCCAAGCGGACTTTCTCACGATGACCACTACTCCACAGCCTACGATATGGCTCTGCTTATGACCTGTGCTATGGAAAACGAGGACTTTGCAGACCTTACTGCAAAGAAGAATGTGGTGGTGGATTTTGTAAGTCCCGAATCACAGCGGGTTACATACAATAACCACAACCGTCTGCTGTCTATGTACGAATACTGCATCGGCGGCAAAACGGGCTACACAAAGAGCACAGGCAGATGCCTTGTGACCTGTGCAGAAAAAGAGGGACTTCGGCTTGTGGCCGTTACCCTCAATGACAGAAACGATTGGCAGGACCACATTGCGCTTTATGAATATGGATTCAGCAACTACTGCGCTCTGAGTACACTTGAAGACACACAGGTTTACAAAGTGCCCGTTGAGGGAGGGGAAGAGGACAGCGTACAGGCTTACATTCCCTTGCCGCAAAAGGTGGTGCTTACAAAGGCGGATGCAGAAAATATCCGCAAAGAGGTAAAGCTTTTGCCTGTAGCCTATGCTCCCGTGGAAAAGGGAGATATGCTGGGGAAGGTTGTGTACCTTGCAGGGGAGAAAGAGGTTTTGTCCGTACCACTTGTGGCTAAAAACAATGTGGAGAAAAAAGAAAGCTTCTGGCTTGTAAGGCTTTTCAGAAGCTTGTTTAAGTAGAATGTAAGCACCTGAACACAACGTAAGTATGAGGATGCTTTGAATATACAAAGACAAAGGAACAGATTAAAGCAAAGGAAATATATTATGGCTAACAATAATTACGTGCGCCTTCAGAAGATGCTTGCCGACTGCGGTGTGGCATCCAGAAGAAAGGCAGAAGAACTCATCCGCGCAGGCTCTGTTAAGGTAAACGGAGTTGTGGCAGAAATCGGCGACAAGGTTAACCCTTACAAGGATAAGGTTGTTGTAAACGGCAGAAAGGTTACAGGCAATGCAAAGCCTCGTCACCGCTACATTATGCTCAACAAACCCCGTGGTTATGTAACCACAATGAGCGACGAGCGTGGCAGAAAATGCGTTGCAGAGCTTGTGGCAGATATCCCCGAGCGAGTGTATCCCGTAGGCAGACTTGACCGCGACAGCGAGGGTATGCTCCTCTTTACAAACGACGGCGACTTTGCTAACAAGGTTATGCATCCCAAAAAGGATATCTATAAGGTTTACAGAGTAACTGTACGTCCTGCTGTTACAGACGAGATGATTGAGGAGTTCGAGACAGGTATGATGCTTGACGGCAGAAAGACTGCACCTGCAGAGGTACGTGTTATCTCCCGTCAGGAGGGCAGAGTAGTGCTGGAGATTCTCCTGCGCGAGGGCAGAAACCGTCAGATCCGCCGTATGTGCGAGATGCTTGGACTTGAGGTTGCACGTCTGCGCAGAACAGCAATCGGTCAGGTAAAGCTTGGTATGCTCAAAAAGGGCGACTGGAGAGACCTGACTCCCGAAGAGGTCAAGAAGCTTATGGCTGACCCCAACCCCTCCCGTCATCTTCAGGGATAATTATGTTAATTTACACTTGAGGTGTTATTATGTTTTCAATTTTACCTTGCAAGGAGCAGAGTAAGCTCAGCCGTTACCCCGAAGGTGCTACCTTGCTTATCTACAAAGAAGACGGCACAGAGCGTGGACACGTTGCCTATATCCGCAATAAATCCGCAATCGAGCTTCTCTCCCTGGACACAGGGGAGGAGTACACAGAGAAGGGCGAGGTTACAAAGGAGATGTTCCTTCACGCGGATGCTCTCATCCGCTCTGTGGGCGCAATCGCTCTGGGTGAGGGACTTCTGACCCTTTGCAGCAGAGAAGAAAGCCTTGCTCCCTTGTTTGAAAAGTTCGGTTTTTTTATGCACAACGGCTACTACACCCTGTATCTGAGCAAACTTTTTGCAAAGGGTTGCTCGGGATGTTCAGGCTGCTGTGATAGTAAATAACAAAAAAATGTAAAAAAACGAAAAAAATTTATCACTTTTACTTGTAATATCTCCAACGTTTAATGTATAATTAAAAAAGGTTAGTATCAAAAAGAGCCTTAGGAGGATTCTTATGAGCATTGATAACAAAAACAATCAGATGTCTGCAGACAAGCTTTTTGAGCTTCTCTTTGACGATGGTGTATACACAGAGCTTCTGCCTGTGGCAGAAACTGCAGAGGCACTGGCTGCCTGCGGTAAGATTCTGGGACAGAATGTTTATGCATTTGCCCAGGACGATGGTGCTCTCTGCGGTGCAATGAGCGTTGCACAGGCAGAGAAACTTTCAAAGGTTTACGCTCTGGCAATCAAGACAGGTTGCCCCGTGGTAGGATTCTACACAAAGACTGCCGCTAAAGTTTCCGAGGGCAATATGCTGATGGACTCCCTGGGGGGACTCCTTGCAAGTGCCAGAAGACTTTCAGGCGTTGTGCCACAGATTTCAGTAGTACTGGGTGACTGTGTGGGCACTACCGCAATGCTTGCCACAAATGCTGACTTTGTTGTTATGACCAAGGATGCAAGTCTTTCACTTGCGGAGGGTTGTGACTGTAAAGGTCAGGGCAAGGCCGCAATCCTTGCCGAGGATGCACAGGCTGCGGTACAGGCTGTGTGCGACCTGCTTACATATCTCCCTGCAAACAACCTCTCTGTTTCTCCTGTGGCAGAAACTGCACAGGGCGAGGTGTTTGACGCTGAAAGTGAGCTTAAACTCTATACGGCAAAAGAAAACGGTGCCGAGGTTTCCTTTGCAAGACTTGCAGGCAAGGCTGTGGGTGTTATCCGCACAAAAGGCGGAGAGATTGACTCAAAGGCTGCAAAGAAGATTGCTTCCTTTGTGCGCTTCTGCGATGCTTTCTCTGTACCTCTTGTAACCTTTGTTGATGCACAGAATTTCTGCTGTCTTGGCTCTGCAAACACAGTGCTTTCTGCTTACGCAGAGGCTACTACCGTTAAGATTTCTGTTGTAAACGGCAACGCTACGGGAGCTGTGTATATGGCTCTTGCAGGCAAAGCAGGCAGAACAGATGTAACCATTGGAATGGACGGTGCTGTAATTTCTCCCATCAAGGCACAGGCTGCGGCTTACCTTGCACTTGGTGACAAGCTCACAGGCACAGTAAGTGAGCAGGACCAGGCTATTGCACAGTACATTGCTACAGAGCTCTCTGCACACAGTGCTGCAAAGGCAGGCTTTGTGGACGATGTGGCAGATATGAGCACATTAAGAATCAAACTTGTAAATTATCTGGATGTTCTTGCAGGTAAGAGAGAATCTTCTCTGCCCAAGAAACATTCTACTATATAATCAGGAGGTCTCACTATGAAAAATCTTCGCATTACCGTAAACGGTGTTTCTTATGACGTACAGGTAGAAGAACTGTCAGAGGGCGCAGCAGTTGCATCTGCTCCTGCAGCGGCTCCCGCACCTGCACCCAAGGCTGCTCCTGCACCTGCAGCAGCAGGCGGCACAAAGGTGACCGCTCCCATGCCCGGCACAATCCTTGCTGTGAACGTTTCTGTTGGTCAGAAAGTTTCAGAGGGACAGGCTGTGGTTATCCTTGAAGCTATGAAGATGGAAAACGAAATTCCCGCTCCCGCTTCAGGCACAGTTGCTTCCATAAACGTTGAGAAGGGCGCAAATGTTGAGACCGGCGCTG
The DNA here is from genome assembly GCA_937875885.1 of uncultured Clostridia bacterium. Lineage (GTDB taxonomy): Bacteria > Bacillota > Clostridia > Oscillospirales > Acutalibacteraceae > Ruminococcoides. Next base: position 7,680 of record CALEIO010000191.1, read on the forward strand.
TACTCATCACTTTAAGCTAAGGTGAGTTTTATGACTAAAAAGATTAAGATTACAGAAACAGGACTGCGTGATGCTCACCAGTCTTTACTTGCAACAAGAATGCCCACTTCCGATATGCTTCCAATCCTTGAGAAAATGGACAAAATCGGCTTCTATTCTCTGGAGTGCTGGGGTGGTGCTACATTCGACTCTTGTCTGCGATTTCTGAACGAAGACCCTTGGGAGCGTCTGCGCACTATCAAGGATAAATGCAAGAACACAAAGCTGCAGATGCTTTTCCGCGGTCAGAATATGCTGGGTTACCGCCACTATGCCGACGATGTGCTTGACTACTTTGTAGAGCGCTCTGTGGCAAACGGTATCGACATTCTCCGTATTTTTGATGCTCTCAACGACATCAAGAATCTTAACAGTGCAATCAAGGCTGCAAAGCGTGAGGGTGCCGAGGTGCAGGTAGCAATCAGCTACACCACAGGCCCTGTTTTTACTGACGAATACTATGTGGATTATGCAAAGCGCATTGCCGAGGCAGGTGCTGACACAATCTGCATCAAAGATATGGCGGCTCTGCTTACACCTTACAAGACAGAGTCCCTTGTTAAAGCTATCAAATCTGCTGTAGACCTGCCTGTGCAGGTGCATACCCACGCCACATCGGGTCTTGCCTCCATGTGTCTGCTCAAGGGTATCGAGGCTGGTGCTGATATGATTGACACAGCAATCAGCCCCCTTGCTCTGGGTACATCCCATGCACCCACAGAGTCTATGGTTGCGGCACTTCAGGGCACACCCTACGACACAGGTCTTGACCTTGTTGCATTGTCTGAAATCCGCGAATACTTTATGACTTTGCGCGAAAAATACATCAAATCCGGACTCATCGACCCCAAGATGCTTGCAACAGATGCAAATGCTCTTATCTACCAGGTACCCGGCGGAATGCTCTCAAACCTGCTTTCACAGCTTAAGCAGGCAGGCAAGGAGAGCGAGCTTACAAAGGTGCTTGAGGAAGTTCCCAGAGTCCGCGAAGATTCCGGCTATCCGCCCCTTGTAACTCCCACATCCCAGATTGTAGGCACCCAGGCTGTGTTCAATGTTATTGCAGGCGAGCGCTACAAGATGTGCACAAACGAGTTCAAGGATATGGTAGCAGGTAAGTACGGCACAACTCCCGTACCCATTTCCGATGAATTCAGAAAGAAGATTATCGGTGATGAACCCGCAATCACTTGCCGTCCCGCCGATAACCTCAAGCCCGAGCTTGACACACTCCGTGAAAAGTGTGCTCAGTACGCTAAGCAGGAAGAAGATGTTCTTTCTTATGCGCTGTTTGATCAGGTTGCAACCAAGTTCTTTGAAAAGAGAAATGAAGGCGACAAGGTAGCAGCAGCTCTTGCTAACGTAGCAGACGCTAAGTATCACGTAAATATTCACGAAGTAAAATAAAACATTTTCCCCCTGCTTTGCCGTATTCGGCAGGGCAGGGGTACGTTATTATATTCAAGGAGCAGGAAATGCCGCATATTTTACACGCAATAGTTCACGCTCTCAAAGATACGGTGATAATACTTCCTATATTGTTTGTTACGTATCTTATAATTGAATTTATCGAACACAAAGCAAGTGAAAAAGTAACGAAAATAATGACAGCATCGGGAAAAGCCGGTCCTTTGCTCGGAAGCGCGGTCGGCATAATTCCTCAATGTGGATTTTCCGGTGCGGCTGCTTCGCTGTTTGCAGTGGGAACAGTTTCAGCAGGTACACTTGTGGCAGTTTTTATTGCTACTTCCGATGAGATGCTGCCTTTGCTTATATCTGCATCGGTGCCTGCAAGGGAAATACTTATCATTCTTGCGATAAAGCTTATATCCGGCGCAGTGTTCGGCTTTGTTGTAGATCTTATATACAAACGCAAGAAATCCGCTACAATAGAATGTATGTGCAAGGATGAAAGCTGTCATTGCGAACATCATGGTATTTTTGTTTCCGCTATAAAGCACACTCTTAAGATTGTACTTCTGGTGTTTGCGGTAACGGCGGTTATAAATGTCGGTATCGAACTTTTGGGAGAAGAACGATTAACTCAACTGATAGTGACGAAACCCGTTCTGGGTGAGCTTATAGCAGGTTTGGTGGGCCTGGTGCCAAATTGCTCAGCTTCAGTTTTGCTTACTGATCTTTACGTTGAACACGCACTGTCAATCGGGCAGTTGGTGTCGGGCTTAAGCGTAAACGCAGGGGTTGGGCTTATAGTTCTTTTCAGAATAAATAAAAATTTAAAGGAAAATCTTGCGCTCACTTGCACTTTGTATGTCTGCGGAGTTGTTTCCGGTATAATAACAGGATTTATATTTTAATGGTAAAACACCGCCGAAAGTACTCTCGGCGGTGTTTTTAACTTAAACAGGGGATATATTTACCTATACTTAAAAACATTGTAAATTATACAAAATGAAAATTTTGTATAATTAAGGGGAGTGAAATTACAAAAAATATAGGGCTTTTGCTTAATCTTCCTCGCAGATCGGCAATATCCCTCCGTAATCGTACGGTTGTGAATTTGACAAAGAAACTGTCTCGTATCCTATGTTTTTACAGAAATTATGTATCAAATCGTAATCAGCAAGCAATGGATCAAAACCTACCAATGACGAAATGCTATTATAAATATATTTATTGTTTTCCACA
>CALEIO010000192.1 GCA_937875885.1 uncultured Clostridia bacterium
AAAGATGTGTATCCTGAAGCACCATTGCAATATTACTTCTGAGTAGCTTGCGGTCAATCTGCTCAATCGGTACACCGTCAATTGTAATTGTTCCGTCTGCTATATCATAAAAGCGCGAAAGCAGATTTGTTACAGTTGTTTTGCCTGCACCTGAAGAGCCTACAATCACAGTAAAGCTTCCTTTCTCTACAGTAAAAGAAATTCCGTCTACCGCTTTGATTATAACCTCACCCATTTTATAGTGTTTTTTAACATTTCTGAATTCTACCAAGCTCATACAATCACCGCCGTTTTCTGCGTTTTTTGCACATACTGTTACATATTAATTATATACAAAACTTCTTTGGTTTTCAACAAAAAAATCCGCCCTGAAACAAAGGTTTTTCTCTCTGCTTCAAGGCGGTATAATTTTGCGTTTATTAATCTTTTTCGGGATTTTTGGGTGTAACATACACAGTATGCTGGTCTGTATAAATCACTCTGCCCGGAGGAGAGCCCTGGGGCTTTGACACATACTTTACAAGAGTGTAGTCCACAGGCACCTGGGAGCTTTCTCTTGCCTTTGAATACCAGGCACAAATCTGTGCCGCATCCATAATTGCTTCGTTGGTAATCTCTCTGCCCTCTGCCCTGATGATTGTATGGGAGCCCGGGATATCTTTGGTGTGAAGCCACAAATCATTCTTTGCAGAAAGCTTCAGAGTAAGCATATCATTCTGACGATTGTTTCTGCCCACCACAACCTTGAATCCGTCCGAAACCTCAAACTCGCGGGGACCAAGCTCTGCGAGAGGTTTCTGCTTACCTTTCTGGGGTTTTATATACCCCTCTCCAACAAGCTCAATTCGAATCTGTGAAAGCTCTCTTTCAGATTCTGCTCTGTCAATTTCATCGGCAACAGACTCCAGATACTCCAGCTCCTGCTTACCTTTTTCAATCTGCACCCGCAGGATTTTGTCAGCGGTTTTTGCACGCTGATAATCCTTATAATATCTCTGTGCATTCTGTGCAGGGCTCTTTGCAGGGTCAAGGCTTATTGTAAGCATTGCCATATTTTCATCATAAAAATTCTCCACCTGCACAAACTGTGCACCTTTTTCTATGCGATAAAGATTTGCCTGGAGAAGGTCACCGCAAATGCGCAGATTCTCTCTGTCGCGACTTTTCTCAAGTTCTGTCATCTGCACGCTGATTTTTCGGGACAATCTGCCAATCTGATTTGAAACCAGTTTGCTTAAATCTCTTGAGCGTACGCGCATTCTCTCAATACTGTCACGCTCGTAGTAATAGTCGTCAAGAAGCTGTGAAAAGCTTTCGTAACTCTTAAGCTTTGCTGTGTCTTCATACTGCTCTGTGCTCATAAAACACATATCAAATGGTTTGCCTGAGGGGTCTTTCAGCATAAACGCTTTACCCACAGATTTTTCAGCCAGAATTTTGAGCTTTTCGAGCTCTGCTGTATAACACTCTTTTTCCCTATCGTTCAGGTCGCACACAAGAATATCGCTGTAACCTGTAGCTCTGTAAGACAACTCTCTGCACACAACAGGAGAAACACCCGTTACAGTTGTAAGCATTGCTTTATCCAGGGTCTTTGTATCGTTTCTGAAAATTCTTTCTGCAATATCCGTTGCAGGAAGTTCCAGCAATGAGAGTTTACCCTGGGAGGGGGGAAGCTCATATATGAGCTGTGGCAACACTAGTCTTTTGGAAGAAAGTGTCAGGTCTATTCTTTTGAGAGCATCAATAATAACGCCCTCACTATCTATGAGTATGCAGTTACTGTGCTTACCCATAATCTCTACACAAAGAGTAAGTTTTGTTCTGTCGCCGAGGGTTGTTGCACCGTCAAACTCCAGGAAAAGTATTCTTTCCAGACCATCCTGTCTTACAGCACAGAGTCGTGCAGAGCAAAGATACTTTCTCATCAGCATACAAAACATAGGTGCAACCTGCGGATTTTCTGCTGTGTGGGATGTAAAGCTTATTCTGGGGGAATCTGCTCGGGTAGAGATGAGAATCTTTTTATTGCCTGAATGAGTATGCAGAGAAAGAATCAGCTCATCCCTTGAAGGCTGATGCACCTGATTCACCTTTGCACCCATTGCTATGTCTTCTATTTCTTTGCCTATATGTCTGAGATATATTCCGTCAAGTGCCAAAACAACACCTCCCTTTCTGAATATATTTATACTGAATCATTTGTGGTATTTACCACCTGTCATTATCTGAAAGCTTCTGTAAATCTGCTCTGAAAGCATAACACGGACAAGCTGATGAGGGAAGGTCATTCTGCCCATAGAAAGGCGAAAATCACCGCGCTTCTTCACTTCGTCGGAAAGTCCGAAAGAGCCGCCGATTACAAAATCAACTGTGCTTTTTCCGCTGACTGCCGCGTCCTGAATAACACCACTCAACTCCTCGGAAGAAATAATCTTGCCCTCAATGCACATGGGAATCACATAAGAGCCCTTGGAGATTTTTGCGAGTATCTTTTTGCCCTCTTCCTCAAGACAGGTTTTAATCTGCGCCTCCGATGGTTTATCGGGCAATCTGTATTCATCCAGCTCAATTATCTGAAATTTGCAGAAAGGAGTGAGCCTTGTGCTGTACTCCTTTATAGCATCTGAAAGGTATTTTTCTTTAAGTTTTCCTATGCAAATAATATTAACACTCTGCATACATAACCTCTTAAAACAAAATTGATTTTCCGTTGGTTTCTACGGGAGCAACGCTGAGTTCAAAATCTTCTCCCTGCTTCATTCCTGCCTGCTGAAGCTCACACATTGCAGTTGCAAAAGCCACATCGGGAGTGTTGTTGTCCTGGCTCAGGTGTCCCAGTACAATTCTTCTGACACCTGCTCTGACAAACCCAGGCAACTCCTGTGCACAAGCTATGTTTGAAAGGTGTCCTTTATCGGAAAGGATTCTTCTTTTCAGAGTATAGGGATAAGGCCCTGACATAAGCATATTTACATCGTGGTTAGACTCTACCACAGCCAGGTCACACTGTGAAATTGCGTTTCTCACGCTGGGCAGCATAATGCCCATATCCGTTGCCACAATTGCCTTTTTACCATCAGCGGTTGTAACTCTGTATCCACAGCTTTCTCTTGCATCGTGGGGAGTGTCTATACGCTCAACAAGCATATCTCCTACGGTAAGTTTTGATTCGATAACATCTGCATCAAAGCGGCTGTCCAGACGTCCGTCCTGCATAAGACCTTCAAGAGTGCCTGCACTTGCATATACATTAATGCCATAACGTGAGGCAAGGACTCTGAGCCCGTTGCAATGATCGGAATGTTCGTGGGTGATGAAGATAGCACGTACGCTGCGCATATCAAGATTGTTGGACATCATAGCCTGCTCAATCTGCTTACAGCTTCTGCCTGCATCAATCAGCACACCCTGACCCGAGCTGCCTATATAGTAACTGTTTCCTTTGCTGGAACTGAAAAGAGTAACGAATTTAGCCAATGGTTTATCCTCTCAAAAAATGAACTTAAAAACAAAACAGGGGTACAAGCCGTACCCCTGAATAAATCGGATTATGCTGTAACAGCGGTTTCCTCTTCGGGAACATACTGTTTTTTGATATCTGCGCCCAGAGCACAGAGTTTCTCGATAAGCTCTTCATAACCTCTCTCGATGTAGTGGATAGAAGAAACTTCTGTTGTGCCTGAAGCAACAAGTCCTGCGATGATAAGTGCAGCGCCTGCACGCAGGTCGGTAGCCTTAACAGGTGCCGCATTAAGCTTGCAATCGCCGTCAACAATAGCAACTCTGCCGTTAACGGAAATCTTTGCACCCATATTGTGAAGCTCTCTGATGTACTGATAGCGGTTATCCCAGACATTCTCTGTAACAATTGAAGTGCCGCTTACTGTTGTGAGCAATGCCACAAACTGGGGCTGGCAATCTGTGGGGAATCCGGGATGGGGCATTGTCATAATGTTGCAACGTCTGAGCTCTCTGTTTGTTGCATCAATAACAACAGCCTCGTCATATTCCTCTACAGAAACACCAATTTCTTCAAGCTTTGCTGTGATAGACTCCAGGTGCTTGGGGGTAACATTCTTTACAAGAAGTTTGCCCCTTGTAGCTGCAACAGCAGCCATATATGTACCTGCTTCAATCTGGTCAGGGATAATGGAATATGTAGTACCGTGGAGGTAATCTACTCCGCGGATTTTGATAACATCTGTACCTGCACCACGGATGTTTGCACCCATAGTGTTAAGGAAGTTTGCCAGGTCAACAATGTGGGGCTCTTTAGCCGCATTGCTGATAACAGTCTGACCCTGAGCCTTGACTGCTGCAAGCATAAGGTTCATAGTAGTACCAACTGAAACTGTGTCAAGGTGAATCTCTGCACCGCTTACTCGCTTATCACTTGTAGCCTCGATGATTGCACCGTTAACAAGCTGGCAATCTGCACCCATAGCCTCGAAACCTTTCAGGTGCTGGTCAATGGGACGAAGTCCGAAGTTACAGCCACCGGGAAGAGCAACTTTAGCATTGTGGAATCTGCCGATAAGAGCACCGAGAAGATAGTAGGATGCTCTCATTCCGCGGACTGCATCATCTGTTGCTTCAAAAGTTCTGATGGGTCTGGGATCAATATCAAGTGTATGTTTGTCTACGCGCTGTACCTTTGCTCCCAATCCCTGAAGGATTCTTGCAATAAGGTTAACGTCGCTTATGTTGGGTACGTTTTCTATACGGCAGGGCTCGTCACAAAGAATTGTAGCAGGAATAATTGCAACTGCTGCATTCTTGGCGCCGCTGATTGTAACCTCACCAACAAGAGGTCTGCCGCCGTTAATAATATATTTATCCAAATCTGCACACTCCGATAATTCTCAAATAATTAGGGGATTTACACGGTTTGTAGTTAATCTCAAAAGTAAAAAAATCATACTGGAAAAGCAAGTGAAAAATCGGTCTGTATTTGGTGATGTTCCCACTTTTTGTCTTTGTCAGTATTTCACAAAAGAAAAGTTGCAGTTTTAGCTGATTTAACCATTCTCTCGCATTCAAATAATAATACAGAAACGGCTCAATGTCAACCGATTTTTTGAATTGTAACTATTTTTTCTCAACCACCCATAAGATTTTAGAACATACATTTGAATTTGACGTGAAATTTGCAAAAATTTCTTCAGAATCCGCCATATATTTCCATCGTATGAGATGTGCACCACAACATATTGAAATGACAAAACACCCTGTCCTTACTCAAAAAGGTTACAAAATCAACTCTTTGACCAGTATTTTTTGTCCAGAGTTCTGTACTGCACAGCCTCCAGTACGTGGTCTGCCCTGATGATTTCGCTGCCCTCCAGGTCTGCAATGGTACGGGACACCTTCAGAATCCTGTCATAGGCTCTTGCAGAAAGGCCTAATTTATCAAAAGCTTTGCGCAAAACTTCCTGCGCTTTTTCGTCTGTTGCACACACCTTGCGAAAAACATCTGCAGTGATTCGTGCATTGCAGGTTATGTCTGTACCCTTAAAACGCTCAAGCTGAATCTGACGTGCCTTGTTTACTCTTTCTTTAATCTTTGCAGAGGGTTCGCCGTCGCTGTAACCATTTAGATCATCATATTCAACAGGAGGCACTTCTATGTGTATATCAATTCTGTCCAGTAGAGGACCCGACACCTTGCCAAGGTATCTGTGTATTGCAGTATCGCTGCAAGTACACTTTTTGCGGGGATGCTCATAATATCCGCAGGGACAGGGATTCATAGCAGCAATAAGCATCACCGAGCAAGGGTAGCTGACTGTTGAATGAACTCTTGAAACAGTAACCAGACCATCTTCCATCGGCTGACGCAGAACCTCCAACGCTGTGCGGGAAAATTCTGGTAATTCATCCAGAAACAGAACGCCGTTGTGAGCAAGGGAAACCTCGCCAGGTCTGGGAATTGTACCACCACCCGAAAGACCAACAGCAGAAACAGTGTGGTGAGGGCTTCGGAAAGGTCGCTCCGAAATCAGCGACTGTCCCTTTGCAAGCAAACCTGCAATAGAGTGGATTTTGGATGCATCTATTCTCTCATCGAATGTCATATCGGGCATAATTGAAGGAATACGCTTTGCAAGCATACTCTTGCCCGAGCCGGGAGGTCCTATGAGAAGCACGTTATGTCCTCCGGCAGCTGCAACCTCCAGGGCACGCTTTGCTTCAAACTGACCCTTGACCTGAGAAAAGTCGGGAACAAATCCTTCAGAATTCTGCCAGCTTGGTGCAGACTCTTTTTCTATAAGGTTTCTGCCCTGAAGATGAGAGATAAGCTGGGGCACATTCTTTACGGGATAAACCTCTATCCCCTCCACAACTGCACCCTGTGCGCTGTTATCTGCGGGTACAAAGATTTTCTTGATACCCACTTCCTTCGCTTTTATGGTCATAGGCAGAATTCCGTTGACAGGTCGTACTTCACCCGAAAGAGAAAGCTCACCGATAAATGCGCATTCTGAAACATCGCAGGAAATCTGGGCTGTGGCTCTCATAATTGCAACCAGAATCGGCAGGTCATAAAGGGGACCTGCTTTCTTTATATCTGCAGGGGCAAGGTTTACGGTAATTCTTGAAACAGGAAATCCGTAACCGCAGTTGTGCATAGCTGTGCGCACTCTGTCTCGGCTTTCTTTTACGGCAGTATCGGGCAGACCTACCACATCAAAAGCAGCAATTCCACCTGACACATCAGCCTCAACCTCAACAATAAATCCATCCAGCCCGAAAAGTCCCACGCTGTTACATTTGACTACCATAAGCGCCCTCCTTAAAAACAGCTTATACAAAGCTGTGCACAATTCGACAATACATCTATGTTATTCTTTAATTATAGCACCGAATTCCACTATTATCCACACAAAAAAACAAAGCCCGTTTTGGCTATTTTGTATATATTAGGGGGAATAATCACCAAAAATCAAAAAAGTGCATTGACTGGCAAATTTTTATTTCATAAAATATAATTGTATTATTGGCATTGAGAGGTATCCGCTTGGACGCACACACACACAACACACCGCTGTCTGCCCTGACAGACCCCGAACTTGCTAAAGAGGTCTGCGCCGGTAACGATGCGGCTTTTGAAGAAATGACCGGCAGATACAAAGGGCTCATCAGCCTGATTGCAAGCAAATATTCTGCTGCGGGGTTTGACCGCGCGGATTTTATGCAGGAGGGCCTCATAGCTTTACTCTCTGCCTGCAAAGCATACAACAACAAGGAACCTCGGGCGAGCTTCAAAAATTTTGCGGGAGTGTGCATCAACAACCGCTACCTTTCCGTTATCAGAAGCACCGCCACCAAGAGCGTCATCCCAACCGATAAAATTGTTCCCATTGAAGATGTCGAGATTTCGGACAGAAACAAAACAAACCCAGAAAATCTCATCATCGAGCAGGAAAACATCCGTCAGTTTGCGCAGATTATACGCGACCGACTTTCCGAGCTGGAACTTAAAGTTTTAAGACTTTATCTGGGCGGCAAGCCCTACTGCGAAATTGCAGAAGAATTATCCGTTTCTGCAAAATCCGTAGACAATGCCCTCCAGCGAATCCGCAAAAAGCTTGCTTATTAAACCCGTAGCTTTTTGCTTAAATCCCGAATTTACGTATACACGTCCCGAAGCGGTAATTCCGCACTGGGATAAAAATATTATTATTTCCAAAGCGAGGTAAAATCCAATGTACGAAGACAAGAAGATCATTTGCAAAGATTGCGGCGAGGAGTTTATTTTCTCCGCAGGTGAGCAGGAATTCTACGCAGAAAAAGGTCTTGCAAATGAGCCTCAGCGCTGCAAAGCTTGCAGAATGGCTCGCAAGAACGCTGGCAGACCTGCAAGAGAGAGACACGCTATCGTATGCGCTGACTGCGGTGCAGAGGACAGCATTCCTTTCGCTCCTATGGAGGGCAAGGACTACTACTGCAGAGCATGTTTAGACAAGAGAAGAGGCACAGACGCAGAATAATTCTTCGGACATAGATTCGGATTATTTTTATTTTGTGATGAACCCCCAAGGCAACTTGGGGGTTTTCTGTTTTCTCTGAGTCCCCTGCCCCACATATTTCTGATTCCAAAAAACATCCCCTCGTTTTGCGAGGGGATGTTTTTATAAGTTAATTATTCTTTTGTGGCTTCTACCTGGTCGGAGTAAACTGTACGAAGTACGCCGTCTGCATCGTAGTACATTACGTATGCCTTTGCAACCCAGGTCTGGCCAACTGTTACGCTGCCCTTACCCCAGGATGCTGTACCGCTGTTG
>CALEIO010000193.1 GCA_937875885.1 uncultured Clostridia bacterium
TTTCGTTGTAGATCCCAAGAAGGAACACCTTGCAATCGCTGAAGCAAAGAAGCTCGGTATTCCCGTTGTTGCTATCGTTGACACAAACTGTGATCCCGATGAGATCGACTACGTAATCCCCGGTAACGATGACGCTATCCGCGCTGTTAAGCTTATCGCTGGCGCAATGGCTTCTGCTATCATCGAGGGCAGAGAGGGTCAGATGGGCGCTGCTGCTATCGTTGAGGACGATGCAGAGACAGAGGAGAAGGTAGCTCCCAAGAAGAGAAGAACAACTAAGAAGGCTGACGAGGCTTCTGCAGAGCAGGACGCTGAGTAATTTCTTAATAGTTTAAATAACTAGGTTTTATTTACTTATTTGAAAGGATGTATGTAAAATGAGTTTTACTGCACAGGACGTTAAAGCATTAAGAGAAAAAACCGGCTGCGGTATGATGGATTGCAAAAAGGCTCTTACAGAGGCTAACGGCGATATGGACGCAGCAATCGACTTCCTCAGAGAGCAGGGTCTTGCAAAGCAGGCTAAGAAGGCTTCCAGAATCGCTGCTGAGGGTATTGCATATGCAATTACAAACGACAATAACACAGTTGGTGTTGTTATCGAGGTTAACTCTGAGACAGACTTCGTTGCAAAGAACGAAGATTTCCAGAAGTTCGTAAAGACTTGCGCTCTTACAGTTATCGAGAATGCACCTGCAGATGTTGATGCTCTCAAGGCATGCACAGCTGTTGGCACAGAGATGACTGTTGAGGCTCTCCTTCAGGAGAAAGTTCTCACAATCGGTGAGAACCTCCAGATCAGACGCTTCGAGCGTTTTGAGGCTCCCTGCGTAGGTTATGTTCACGCTGGCGGTAAGATCGGTGTTATGGTTACATTTGATACAGATGTTGACACTACTTCCGATGCATTCGTAGCTTGCGGTAAGGACGTAGCAATGCAGATTGCAGCTCTTAACACACCTTACCTCAACAAGGACGTTGTTCCTGCAGATGTTCTCGAGCACGAGAAGAAGATTATGCGTGAGCAGCTCCTCAACGAGGGTAAGCCCGAGGCAATCATCGAGAAGATTCTCGGTGGTAAGGTTGCTAAGTACTACAAGGAGAACTGCCTTGTAGATCAGGAGTTCGTTAAGAACAACGATGTTAGCATCAAGCAGTATGTTGATTCCGTAGCTAAAGAGCTCGGTGGCAACATTGCTATCACAGGCTTCGTTCGTTATGAGAAGGGCGAAGGCATCGAGAAGCGCCAGGACGACTTCGCAGCAGAAGTTGCAAACATGGTAAAATAATCGATTTTATTTGCAGTGTCTGATTTTTCAGGCACTGCTTTTTTATTGTTCCCACTTGAAAATTCTGGGAATAAATAAGTTAAAAAATCCGTTATATTTTCTTTACAAATTAACCTTTATGATGTATTATTATAATAAGTATATATAGCAATTATGGGGGTGTTCTGAATGGAACCAAAATATAAGAGAATTTTACTTAAGCTTTCCGGTGAATCTCTTGCAGGTGAGCAGAAAAGCGGTATTGATTTTGACACAGTAATGAAAATCTGCGAACCAATCAAGAAGTGTGTTGATATCGGCGTTCAGGTAGCAATTGTTGTTGGCGGCGGTAACTTCTGGAGAGGTAGAACAAGCGGTAAGATGGACCGTACAAGAGCAGACCATATGGGTATGCTTGCGACTTCCATCAATGCACTCGGTGTATGTGATGCACTCGAGCAGCTTGGTGTTGACACAAGAGTTCAGACTGCTATTTCTATGATGGAGATTGCAGAGCCTTACATCAGAGGCAAGGCTATCCGTCATCTTGAAAAGGGCAGGGTAGTTGTTTTCGGTTGCGGTACAGGTAATCCCTTCTTCTCAACAGATACAGCTGCATCTCTCAGAGCTGCTGAAATCGAAGCAGATATTATTATGAAAGCTACAATGGTTGACGGCGTGTATGACAGCGATCCCAAGAAGAACGTTAACGCTGTTAAGTATGACAACCTTTCTTTCACAGAAGTTGTAGAAAAGCAGCTGCAGGTTATGGATGGTACTGCAGCAACTATGTGCAGAGAGAATGAGATTCCTATTCTTGTTTTCAGTATCGAAAGACCTATGAATATTTTCGATGCTGTTTGCGGTAATAACATCGGAACACTCGTTAACTGATTACATACACAATATATTTTTGGAGGCAAATTATGGATAAAGTTATAAAGAAAACAGAAGAAGCAATGCAGAAGCGCATTGCTTATCTTGAGAGTGAATATGGCAGAGTAAGAGCAGGCAGAGCTAACCCCGGCGTGCTTGATAAAGTTCTCGTAGATTATTATGGAACACCTACACCCGTTCAGCAGCTTGCAGCTGTTAACGTAGCTGAGGCAAGAACTCTTACAATTCAGCCTTGGGATGCTTCTGTTCTCAGAGCAATCGAAAAAGCTATTCAGATTTCTGAAATCGGCATCAATCCCCAGAATGACGGCAAATGCATCCGTCTTGTTTTCCCTCCTCTCACAGAGGATAAGAGAAAAGAAATTGTAAAGGATGTTGCAAAGACCGCAGAGGATTGCAAGGTTCAGGTTCGTAACGAGCGCAGAGATGCTATCGAGCAGCTCAAGAAGCTCAAGAAGAACTCTGAAATTACAGAGGATGACCTGGAGGTAGGTCAGGAGAAGATTCAGAAGATTACTGACAAATCAGTAAAAGCTATTGATGAACTCTGCCAGAAAAAACAGAAAGAGATTATGGAGATCTGATATTATGTCGATTTTTTCACGACGTAGTAAGAATAAAAGGAAGGACGATTTTATCGTCCTTCCTGAGCATATAGGAATAATTATGGACGGTAACGGCAGATGGGCCAAGAAACGAGGTCTTCCTCGCAGTGCAGGTCATACAGCCGGTGCCAAGAATTTCAGAACCATCACCAGATATTGCAGTGACATCGGAATCAAGTATCTGACAGTTTATGCTTTTTCAACAGAAAACTGGAAGAGACCTTCTGACGAGGTATCTGCTCTTATGACATTGTTCAAGCAGTATCTTGAAGAAGCGCTGACCGATTTTAAGGATGACAGCATTGTTGTTAAATTTATCGGCGATACTACAGCTTTTTCTCCCGAACTTCAGGAGCTTATCCGCAGAACAGAGGAAGAATCAGCACAGCGCACAGGTATGGTTCTTAATATCGCAATGAATTACGGCAGCAGAGATGAAATTGTCAGAGCAACCAGATTACTGGCTGAAAAGGTAAAGTCAGGTGAACTTTCTGTTTCTGATATTGATGAAAAAGCTGTTTCTGCTCATCTCTATACAGCAGGTCAACCTGACCCCGACCTGATTATCCGCCCCAGCGGTGAGTACAGAATCTCTAATTTTATGTTGTGGCAGGCTGCTTATACAGAGTTTATTATTCGTGATAAGCTCTGGCCTGACTTCTCAAACGATGATCTTGATGAAGCTCTTCAGGAGTTTGCAAAAAGAAACAGAAGGTTTGGAGGAGTCTGATTTCTACTTTTTGATTACAGGAGGAACAGTATGAAAACTCGAATTATCACCGCTGCAGTCGGTGTGCTGTTGGTTGTTTTACTGTTGATATTCGGTGAACAATATACCTTTATCCTTGCTCTTGCACTTGCTCTTGTCAGTGCTATTGCATGTATGGAGTTTCTTACTGCAAAGAAATTGCAGAAAAATCCTCTTGTAGCAATCACAACAATTATTTTTGCATTGGCAGCTCCTCTTGTTGCTTTTACAAATCTGGTTTACATTCCATTTTATGTATATTCTCTTCTGATGTTTGCATATATGATTATCTTAAGAGATAAACTTAATATTAAGGATATCACCTTTGGTTTTGCCGGAGCATCTGTTATAGCCGGAGGTCTTGCTTTTATGGCGAGACTTGTAGCTACTGCTGGAGGCTGGAACAGTTTTTATCTTGTTATAACTCTGGTTGCTCCCTGGTGTGCAGATACTGCAGCTTACTTTGTTGGTAGCTTTATGGGCAAGAAAAAACTTTGCCCTGAAGTCAGCCCAAAAAAGACAGTTGAAGGTGCTGTTGGCGGAATTTTCGGCTCAATCCTCGGTATTGTAATTGCAGGTCTTATTCTGCAGTTTATAGTTTACAGAAACATTATTGTCAATTACTGGGCTTTGCTTGTAATCGGATGTTTCTGTGCAGTGTTCTCCGTAGTTGGCGACCTTATTTTCTCCGTTATCAAGCGTGATTGCGGAATTAAAGATTACGGTTCAATTATGCCCGGTCACGGAGGACTTCTTGACAGAATAGATTCAGTAATATTCTGTGTACCTTTTGTATATATGATTTCTGATGTTTGGGGACTAATTACTCCTGTTGCATAATTCAGATTAAGGTGTGAGATTATGACAGATTCAATGGTAATTCTCGGGTCTACTGGTTCTATCGGAACACAGACTCTTGATGTTGCAGAAAAATATAATATGAAAATCTGTGCGCTTACGGCTCACAGCAATGTAACTCTTCTCGAAGAGCAGGTAAGAAAGTTTTCTCCTGAACTTGCGGTTATGTATGATGAGAAAGCTGCTGCTGATTTGCGTGTGCGCCTTGCAGATACCAACGTTCGTGTTTTGTCTGGAATGGAAGGTCTGATTGAAGCAGCTTCTCTTGAATCCGCACAGGTCGTTCTCAATTCACTTGTAGGAATGGTGGGTCTTGAGCCCACCCTTGCTGCTTGTAAGGCTAAAAAGACTATTGCCCTTGCAAACAAGGAAACACTTGTTGCAGGTGGCGAACTTGTTATGAACACCGTAAAAGATAACGGGGTTGCACTTTTACCTGTAGACAGCGAACACAGCGCAATCTTCCAGTGCCTTCAGGCTTGTCCTGATGATAAGTTTATCAAGAAGCTTATTCTTACTGCTTCTGGTGGTCCTTTCTTTGGCAAAACAAGAGAAGAACTTAAGGGAGTAACTGTTGAACAGGCACTTGCTCATCCTAACTGGAGTATGGGTGCAAAGATCACTGTGGACAGCGCAAGTATGATGAATAAGGGTCTGGAGATTATTGAAGCCAGATGGTTGTTTGATGTTACAGCTGATAATATTGATGTTGTTGTGCATCGTCAGAGCATTATTCATTCTCTGATTCAGTTTGTAGATAATTCTGTTCTTGCACAGCTTTCAGAGCCTGATATGCGTATTCCTATCCAGTATGCGCTCACATATCCCGACCGCGTACCCTCACCTGTAAAAGAGCTCGATCTCACCACATACGGTACCTTTACATTTGACAAACCCGATTATGAAACGTTCGAGTGTTTGTCAGCTTGTAAACTGGCTCTTGATAAGGGTGGTACTTCTCCTGCAATTGCAAATGGAGCAAACGAAGTTGCTAATCTTATGTTCAGACAAGGTAAGATTCCTTTCCTCAGAATCGGTGAACTGGTAACCGGTGCTGTAAATGATCTTGATTCAAAGCAGATCAATACTCTCAGCGATGTTCTCGAAGCTGATAAAATGGCAAGAGATTACGTTCTGTCTGCTGTGAACTGATTATTCGGAGTGATAATAAATTGATTGATATTTTGACATCTGCAGGACTTATACTTATTGGTGTCCTGCTGTTTGAACTCATTATTCTTTTCCACGAAGGCGGTCATTTTATTTCTGCCAAGCTTTCAGGGGTTAAGGTTAATGAATTTTCTCTGGGTATGGGTCCGAAACTTTTCTCTTTCACAAAAGGAGAGACCACATACTCCTTAAGAATGCTGCCTATTGGTGGCTTCTGTGCTATGGAAGGTGAGGATCAGGACAGCGAAAATCCTTATGCTTTCAACAATGCAAAAATCTACAAGCGTATGGTTATCATTGTTGCGGGTGCAGTAATGAACATTGTCCTCGGGCTTGTTCTGATGCTTGTTACACTTATGCCTGCACAAGGATTTTCCACCACTCAGGTAGGTAGTTTTACACCTCATTCTTTCAGCGCAAATTGCGGTTTACAGGAAGGGGATAAAATCCTATCTGTTGATGGATATAAAGTCAGAAACTCCATCGATCTTTCTTATGCACTTGCAAAAACAAAAGTTCAGGATGTAAATGGAGACAGTCTGCAGATATACAAGCAGGATTGTGCAAACGCGCTTTATCGACTCTGTGTTGAAAACGAGATTTTTGTTGATGTATCCGACGAAGAACTCAGAATATTGTATTCAGAGCTTTTGGATTCTACAGCACTTATCAATGAATGTGACAGCGCTAATTCTGCTTATGCAGCACTCAAGGCTGGAGCAGAGAACTTTGCACAGAAATTTGAAGAAAAAGATTTTTCTGTGGCTGAAATCGAAATCAAGGATACACGTCCCAGATTCCGTGTGGATATGGTTGTTGAAAGAAACGGAGAGAAAGTCACATTACAGGATGTGGATTTCTTTACCTATACAACTGCCGAAAATCCTGAGCCTAAAATGTCGGTGGATTTTTATTCTGTTGGCAAAGAGAAAACCTTCCTTACTCTTCTTTCTGAAACAGGCTCACAGACAGTTTCTGTTGTAAGAATGGTTGCTGATTCTTTGGTTGGTCTTGTAACCGGTCAGTTTAGTATCAACGATGTTTCAGGTCCTATCGGCGCAGCTTCCGCTACTGTTGAGGTTGCACAGCAGGGACTTAAGTCCGGTTTTGGTGATGCAGTGCTCAACATTGTTTATGTTATGATGGTTATTACTGTAAACCTTGGCGTTGTTAATATGCTTCCTTTCCCTGCATTGGATGGGGGCAGATTTGTATTCCTACTAATTGAAGGAATCTTCCGCAAACCTATTCCCAGAAAGGTTGAGGGAATTGTCAATGCTGTTGGTTTATGTTTACTTCTTTTGTTTATTCTCATAATATCCCTCAAGGATATTTGGATGCTTATTGTGTGAGGTAATTATGTCTAAAATTATGGTAAAAGCAGGTTCAGTTTCAATCGGTGCAGGTGCACCTGTATCTGTCCAGTCAATGCTTAACACACCCGCTCACGATATAGAAGCAAGTGTGTTGCAGGCAAAAAGACTTGAAGAAGCAGGCTGTGATATTATCCGTGCGGCAATTCCCGATAAAGATGCAGTTGCCCTTGTATATGCACTCAAGAATGCTGTTAATGTTCCTATTGTTGCAGATATCCATTTCGATTATAAACTTGCTCTGGAGTGTGTAGCTGCAGGTATCGATAAAATCCGAATCAATCCAGGTAATATCGGTTCTGAAGACAGAGTTAAAGCTGTTGCTGATGCTTGCCGTACTCATAATGTACCAATCAGAATCGGAGTTAATTCCGGTTCACTTGAAAAATCAATACTTGCAAAGTATGGTCATCCTACAGCACAGGCTTTGTGCGACAGCGCATTGTACCATGCATCTTTGCTTGAAAAATTCGACTTTACTGATATCGTACTTTCAATGAAGTCATCTTCAGTACCTACAACAGTCAAGGCCTATGAGCTTGCAAACGAGTGCACAGACTATCCGTTGCATCTGGGTGTTACAGAAGCAGGTACCGAATACGGCGGAATCATCAAATCTGCAGCAGGTATTGGTTCTCTTCTTCTGCACGGAATTGGTGATACAATCCGAATTTCCCTTACAGCTGATCCTGTCCGTGAGGTTGCTGCAGGTATTGAACTTCTTAAATCTATCGGTGTGCGCAAAGGGGGAGTGCAGTTTGTATCCTGTCCCACTTGCGGTCGCACAAAAATCGATCTTATCTCACTTGCAAACAATGTACAGTCCCGCCTTGCCGGTGTTAACAAAGATATCACCGTTGCAATTATGGGTTGTGCGGTTAACGGACCCGGTGAAGCAAAAGAAGCTGATATCGGTGTAGCAGGCGGAGATGGATGTGGTCTTATTTTCAGCAAAGGCGAGATACTTTACAAAGTACCTGAAGACAAAATTGCTGATGCGTTACTTGATGAAATAGAAAAACTTTGATGATTAAACTTATATAAAGAGGATCGAATGTATAAAATTAGAGAATTATTGAACGGATACGGCATAGATTCTGCTTTTCTTACAGAGAAAGCAGGAGAGGGCGTAGTAGAAAAAGTTAATATGAATAAGGAGAAGCGTACAGTGAGTTTAACTGTACGCTTTGGTGACATTATAGACAGAGATTTGCTGTTTAACATTGAATCTGCTTTGGCTTCCTCAACCTTAAAACTCAATGAGGTAAAAGTTTATCCTGTGTTTGATAATATAGAATTTAAGGCAGAGTATTATCAGAATGTTGTTAAAGAGCTCGGCCGCAGATTTCCTTCAATCAACAGCGTTGTTGCAGACAGCGAAATTCAGATTAATGGTGATACTATTACAGTTGAACTTTTCCACGGCGGCAAGAGTGCATTGGAGTTTTTTGGATTTGACAGAGCTCTTTCAAATCTCATACGTGATGAATTCAATCAGGCTTACACTGTCAATTATCTTGGTGTGACCGAAGTTGATACCGACAGCGAAGCTTATCTTGAAAATATCAAGCATTACGAAGAAACCGTAAAAAGACGTGAGCTTGAAGCTTATGCTGATACAGAAAAGGTGGTTATTGATCCTAATCTTCCTCCTCGCGAGATTGAGGTGCGTAAGGACAAACTTCTTTATCCTTGTGTATATCCTAATTCTGCCAAGCCGCTTTGGGGCAGAATTATCAAGAGCAAGACCCAGGCAATCAATACACTTACTTTTGATTCCGGTAAAGTAACTGTATGGGGTGATATCTTCAGCCTCGAAACCAAAGTTACAAAGTCCGGAGATAAAAACATAATTTCAATTTACATAACTGACTATACAGGTTCAGTTTTACTCAAGGTGTTTGCACCCATTGCAGAGTGTAAACCCCTTGAAAATCTCAAAAAAGGCGGCACAATTATAGCTAAAGGTGATTATGAATTTGATCCCTTTATGAAAGCTTATGTAGTTAACTGTAAGTCTATTATGTCTGCAGAAAAATTCAAAGTTGTTGATAATGCAGAGAAGAAGCGTGTTGAGCTTCATCTGCATACAAATATGTCTGCTCTTGATGCACTCACTCCTGCAGGTAAACTCATAGACAGAGCTGCAGAGTGGGGACATACAGCTATTGCAGTAACCGACCACGGCGTTGCCCAGGCATTCCCTGATGCAATGAATGCTTGCGAAGGCCTTGAGTATAAAGGCAAGGAAATCAAGATTATCTACGGTACCGAAGCATATTTTGTTAATGATGTAGTTAATGTTGTTAAAGGCTCTGCACAGCAGAGCTTTGACGGAGAGTTTGTCTGTTTTGATTTTGAAACAACAGGTCTCTCTGCACGTAAGAATAAAATAATTGAAATTGGTGCTGTTTTGGTAAAAAACGGCAAAATTGCAGATGTTTTCTCCACATTTGTTGATCCCTGTGAGCCTATTCCCGCAAAGATTAAAGAGCTCACAGGAATAGATGACAGTATGGTTAAAGGTGCTAGCTCAGAGAAAGATGCTGTCAATGAGTTTCTCGATTTCTGTGGTGACAGAATTCTTGTGGCTCATAATGCAGAGTTTGATATGTCTTTCCTCAGGGCAGCTTGCGAAAGACTTTCTATCGACAGAGAGTTTACTTATCTTGACACTCTCGCACTTTCCAGAGTAATTCTTAAAGATATCGAAAATTGCAAACTGGATACTGTAGCAAGATACCTTCGTTTGCCAGATTTTGACCATCATCGTGCATGTGACGATGCAAATATTCTGGCACAGATACTGATTCAGCTCTTTTCTCGACTGGATTCTGACTATAACATAAAAGATGTTCAGTCTATAAACAGCGGAATCTTCGGTGGTAAATATAAAGACCTTCCTTCATATCACCAGATAATTCTCGTGAAGAATAAAGAGGGTCTTAAAAATCTTTACAAGCTGATTTCATATTCTCATCTGAATTCTTTCTATAAACGTCCCCGTATTCTCAGATCTGTTCTTGATAAACACAGAGAAGGCCTTATTATCGGCTCTGCTTGCGAAGCAGGTCAGCTTTTCCGTGCAATCTTCGAGAAAAAGCCTGAGAACGAAATCAAAGAGATTGCGCGATATTACGACTATCTTGAGATTCAGCCCGAAGGTAACGATTCCTTTATGATTCAGAAAGGGATGGTTAAGTCTGTTGAGGATATCAGAGATATAAACAGAAAGATTGTTGCCCTCGGCGAAAAGCTTAATATCCCTGTTGTTGCAACTTGCGATGTACATTTCCTTGATCCTCACGATGCAGAGTACAGAAAGATTCTGCAGGCAGGTCAGGGTTATTCCGACGTAGACAATCAGGCACCCCTTTACTTCAGAACTACTGCAGAGATGCTCGAAGAGTTTGCATATCTCGGCGAAGAAAAAGCCTATGAAATTGTAGTTGAGAACACCAATGCAATTTCTGATATGGTTGAGAAAATCCGACCCATCCCCAAAGAAAACTTCCCTCCATTTATCGATGGTGCAGAAGAACAGCTTATGGAGATTGTTTGGCGTAGAGCAAAAGAACTTTATGGCGACCCGCTGCCCGATATTGTTAAGGAAAGACTTGATAAAGAGCTGGGTGCTATCACAACCTACGGTTTCTCTGTTCTTTATATGACAGCCCAGAAACTTGTTGCAAACTCCGAGAAGCACGGATATCTTGTTGGTTCCCGAGGTAGTGTTGGCTCTTCTTTTGTTGCTACAATTTCGGGTATTTCCGAGGTAAATCCTCTGGCACCTCACTACATTTGTCCCAAGTGTAAGCACAGTGAATTTATCACAGACGGTAGCGTTGGTTCAGGTTTTGACCTTCCTCCCAAGACTTGTCCTGAATGCGGAGAGGAAATGAACCGCGATGGTCACGAAATACCCTTCGAAACATTCCTTGGTTTCAAAGGCGACAAGGTTCCTGATATTGACCTTAACTTCAGCGGTGAATTCCAGTCAAGCTCCCACAGATATACAGAAGAACTTTTCGGCAAAGATAATGTTTTCAAAGCGGGTACAATATCTACTCTTAAAGATAAAACAGCTTTTGGTTTTGTTAAGAAATTTGAGCAGGAGAGGGGACTCAACCTTGGAAAAGCCGAGGAGGAACGTCTTGCTGCAGGTTTTACAGGTGTAAAACGAACAAGCGGTCAGCATCCCGGCGGCATGGTTGTTGTACCTAAAGGTATGGAAATTTACGATTTCTGTCCTGTTCAGCATCCTGCTGATGATACTGAATCCGATAATATTACTACTCATTTCGACTTCCATTCTATACACGATAACATTTGTAAGCTTGATGAGCTCGGCCATGATGTGCCTACAATTTATCATTATCTGGAAGAGTTTTCGGGTATTCCTGTAATGGAAGTTCCCATGAGTGATCCTCAGGTTATGTCTTTGTTCCATTCCACAGAAGCGTTGGGTGTAACTCCCGAGGATATCGATTCCTTGACAGGTACATTCTCATTGCCTGAACTTGGAACTCCTTTTGTAAGACAGATGCTTGTTGATGCTCAGCCCAGAACATTTACTGACCTTCTGCAGATTTCAGGTCTTTCTCACGGCACCGATGTTTGGATCGGTAACGCTGCAGACCTGATCAGAGATGGTGTATGTACAATTTCAGAGGTTATCGGTACACGAGATTCCATTATGACATATCTTATGCACAAGGGTCTAGATCCCTCAATGGCATTTAAAATTATGGAAATTGTACGTAAAGGTAAAGCTACAAAGCTTCTCACCGAAGAGCATATTCAGGCTATGAAGGATCACAATGTACCTCAGTGGTATATCGATTCCTGTATGAAGATTAAGTATATGTTCCCTAAAGCTCATGCTGCAGCGTATATGATTGCAGCCTTGCGTTTGGGTTGGTACAAGGTTCACAAGCCCGTTGAATATTATGCAGCTTATTTTACAGTGCGTGGAGAAGACTTTGATGGTGTCACTGCCCTTAAAGGTAAGCAGGCTGTTGTTAATAAGATGAATATGATTACCCAGAAAGGCTTTGAAGCTACAGCAAAGGAAAAGACCGAGTATGCTACCTTGCAGATCATTAACGAGATGCTTGCACGTGGCATTGAACTTTTGCCTATTGATATTTATAAATCCGATGCAAAGCGCTTTATGATTGAAGACGGCAAGTTAAGATTACCATTTATGTCTATTTCGGGTATCGGTGAATCTGCTGCTATTTCTCTGGCTGAATGCGGAAAACAGGGAGAATATTTCTCCGTTGAAGAACTTCAGCAGAAGACTAAAGTAACCAAAGCGGTAGTGGAAGCACTGCGAGAAATCGGATCACTTCAGGGATTACCCGAAAGCTCACAGATATCACTTTTCGGTGATTTCTGATATACACAAAACATTAGCAGGAAGTGCAATATATGAAGTTTAAAATTCACACACTTGGATGTAAAGTAAATCAGTATGAATCTGAATATATGCGTCAGCTTATGGTGCTTGATGGCTTTGAGTACACAGAAGATGACGCTGCAGCAGATGTTATTATTGTGAATTCCTGTTCTGTAACTGCAGTTAGTGACTCTAAATGCAGAAAACTACTGCGAAAACTTAAAAGAGGAAATCCTGAATGCATATTAATGTTAAGTGGTTGTATGTCTCAGGCATTTCCGCGGAAATATGAAAATTTTGAAGTTTGCGATATTGTAATCGGTAACACAACCCGCTCCGGGGTAACCGAGTATGTTCGCAAATTTATCGAAACCCGTGAACGAATTGTTGACATTCCCGATCACGACAGAAAGAATGAAGAGTTTGAGTATTGTTGTGTTAATGATTTCAACGAGAGAACAAGAGCTTTTCTTAAGATCGAAGACGGATGCGACAGATTTTGTTCCTATTGTATTATTCCTTATGCACGTGGCAGAGTACGCTCCAAGCCTTTAGAAGACCTGAAGCAGGAAGTAGAGCTTCTTGCGCAGAAGGGATATATCGAAATAGTGCTTGTGGGCATTAATCTTTCTAAATACGGCACAGACCTGGGTCTTAATCTCTGTGATGCAGTTGAGGCTGTGGCAGAGAATGAAAGTGTTCTGCGAATCAGACTTGGCTCACTTGAACCTGAGCTTCTTGATGAAGATTCTATTGCACGTCTTGCAAAGTGCCACAAGTTCTGTCCGCAGTTCCATCTTTCATTACAGAGCGGATGTACCGAAACATTAAAGCGTATGAATCGCAGATATTCAAGCGATGAATATGCAGAAATTGTAGAAAGAATCAGAAGAAATTTTGACAATTCAGCAATCACAACCGATGTTATGGTAGGATTCCCGGGTGAAACCGAAGAAGAATTCAGATCTTCACTTGAATTTGTTTCCGATATTGGTTTTGCAAAAGTACACGTTTTCCCTTATTCGAGACGAAGCGGCACAGTTGCCGACAAAATGCCCGATCAGCTTACCACTGCTGTCAAAGAAAAGCGAGCAAAGCTTATGGCAGAAGCTGCCGAAAAAAAACAATTTGAGTTTATGAATTCTCAGGTGGGCAAAGAGTGTGACGTCCTGTTTGAAAGACTGGATTCAAAGGGAATGTATGAGGGCTACACAAAGAACTACACAATGGTTTCGGTTTTGAGTGATAAGAATCTTGCTGGTGAGTGCTGCAAGGTTACAATTACAGAAGTACTCAAGGACAGATGCATCGGTGTATTAGCCGATTGCTGATAGCAGATTTTTAAGTTCATCTGAAGCTTTTTCATTCTCAAAAGCACTATAATCATAAATCATAAATCCATCGTATTTATATTTGCGCAGTAATTGTAGTTCTGTTGCAAGTATATTGCTATTATCAAGCCAGGTGCCATTGTCTGCATCTGACCCTGCTTTATATGCTCCAAGACCTATGTAAACGGATATGTCCGAATGATAATTCAGATTATTCCATTCTATAAGACTATCTTCAAAACTTAACGAGGGGTTTTCGGTCGAGTAGTACATCTGCGGACAAATGTAATCTGCATAACCGTATGTTTTGCACCAGGTTGTGATGTCAGCATACAGAGCTTTGTTGTTTTCTATGTTTCCTTGCGGAGATATGCCGAAAACAATGTTTTTATCAGCAGCTTTTACTGTCGCATATACTTCTGCAATCATAGTATTCACGTTCCAAAATCTCCATTCGGTATGGGATTGAATAGCAGAATTTGTTGACAAAGCTTTTTTATAGTTGTTATAATCAGCAATGTCTTCGTTTCCTGTATCGGTTGGGTAGAAATAATCGTCAAACTGAATTCCGTCTATGTCATAGTTTTCTATTATTTCTTTTACTCCATCCACTATAAGTTTTCTGGTAGCTTTTTTTGCAGGATTCAGAATTATGCCTGATTCGAGTTCAAGTGCTATATCTTTGTTTTGGTTGTACGGATTGTTTTTAGCGAGTTTTTCAGGTGAACTGGCCGTAGATACACGATAAGGATTTATCCAGGCGTGGAGTTTCAGTCCGTTTAGGTGTGCATGTTCACACATATATTCAAGAGCGTCATAACCCGGATCTTTACCTTGAGTTCCCGTCAGAATGTGGGAATAGGGGAATATGCTTGATTTATACAGAGCATCACAGAATGGTCTGACCTGTACAATGAGAGTGTTTAGTTTATACTCTTTTGCGGTCATAACTATTTTGTTGAATTTTGCTTTGAAACTCTCAAATGTTTTGTCCGTGTCTGTCATATCCAACGTGATAAAGGATACCCACAAACCTCGCATTTCAGTTTGTGGCTCTGCGGTCACAACAGTTGATTTAACCGTTTCAACTTGAGCTGGTACTGGTTTCGGTTTCTTTTGGTGTGCTGATACAAAAAGAACAATGCATAGTAAAATTGATGTAAAAATCACACTTAAATTCAATTTAGTTTTCAATATATCACATCCGGAGGTGTTTATAGGTGCCAAACTTAAAGATTATTTATTTAGTTTTTGCCGCCATAAATGCAATTTCAGCTATAATTACCTTATACGATAAGGCTGCTTCCAAGTGCAGAAAACGTAGAATAAAGGAGAAAACACTTTTCTTTTTCTCTATCATCGGTGGCAGTGTAACTATGTATGTAACTATGCTGTTTATAAGACATAAGACCAAACATCTGCGATTTATGCTTGGCTTACCTTGTATCATTTTAGCCCAGGCAGCTCTGGTTTTAGCAAAGTTATATTTGTTCTGATATGAAAAATGTTGTCAGATATGTAGTTTCAGAAGAACATAATGGTATGAATGCAGGCAGATATCTCAGAGGTATCTGCAATCTTTCTGCCCGTACTTTAGCAGTGCTGAAAAGAACACCGGGTGGTATTACTGCAAACGGCTACCTTCTCCGTTCAGTTGATTTTGTTAAGACAGGGGATGTGGTAGAGATATCTTTACCTCGGGAAGAAAATACCACTGTACCTGTTAAAGGTGAGCTTGATATTTTGTTTGA
This sequence comes from uncultured Clostridia bacterium, assembly GCA_937875885.1. Lineage (GTDB taxonomy): Bacteria > Bacillota > Clostridia > Oscillospirales > Acutalibacteraceae > Ruminococcoides. The sequence goes on from CALEIO010000193.1 coordinate 15,403, forward strand.
GGATGCTTATTTGCTTATAGTAAACAAGCCCCATTCTATGCCGGTGCATCCAGTAAAGACACATCAGACCGACACTCTTTCTAACATTATTGCATATCGTGCCAAAGAAAGTGGGTCGGATTTTGTTTTCAGAGCAGTTAACCGACTTGATCGTGATACATCGGGAATTGTTATGATTGCAAAGGACAGACACACAGCGTCTATGATGCAGAACACTTCTGTTGAGAAGCATTATTATGCAGTTTGCTATGGAATTACCGATGAACAAAATACAATTAATGCTCCAATTGCTTTGTCAGAAAACAGCAAGATTGTTCGTTGTGTTTCTGAATCTGGGCAGAGTGCTGTAACCCACTATAAAAGAGTTTGTGAGTATGGAACAATAGCATCTTTAGTGGACCTGGTGCTTGAAACAGGCAGAACTCACCAGATACGTTGCCATATGTCTTATATTGGTCATCCGCTTTTTGGCGATGATTTATATGGTGGCAAGATTGACCTGATACCAAGGCAGGCTTTGCACTGCTATAGTGTGTCTTTTTCTCATCCGCATACAGCAGAAGAAATTTTTGTTACAGCTCCAATGCCTGAAGATATCCTTTCTCTGATAAATAAACTGAAGAACGGTGATGAAAGTGCAAGTTAAAAAGAATCTTATAAATATGCTTTTGAGCGCAATGTTTCTTAGTATGGGACTTGTGCTGCCCTTCTTGACAGGACAGATACCCCAGATACCAAATACGGTTTTCAAATTTTCAACTGTTTCATCAAAATCATATTCTGTCAATGCATTTACATAGATTCTTCCCTGTGACTTGGTCACTTCAAATTCACCTTCACATCTTTGTAATGCATAACGAATCTGTTCGCACAGTCTGTCTTCAAAGA
>CALEIO010000194.1 GCA_937875885.1 uncultured Clostridia bacterium
ACAATGCGGAAATAAAGCTGTGAAAATATAAATTACAGGGTGATCTGAAATGAAATACTATGACGTTGTAATTGTCGGCGCGTCAACTGCAGGCAGTTATTTTGCACGCAAGCTTGCCGAAAACGGTTTGAGTGTTCTTATTATTGAATCTAAACCTGTAGAAAAGGTCGGTACTAAGTACGATATTTTCCACGTAGGTCGCGAGGATTTTGATAAATTCGGCATTCCGTGGCCTGTAAAAGGTGAGGACTATGCCTTTGAGTTTGACAGCACTCACGTTTGTTCAGCGTTCGGTCACTATCCTAAGTTTTCACCCGGTAAGGTAGTCGGTATGCATATGCACGATTATACTGTCCGTCTCAACCGTTGGGCTATTGAGGGTGGGGCAGAGATTGCATACGAAACAGAATTTATCTCCTGTATATACGAAAACGGCAAAATAACAGGTCTTTTCTAAAAAACGATATCAAAAATCTGCGGCACATGCCGCAGATTTTTTTGCTTTATTGTGATATGTAAAACATCTGCATATGGACTGTATTTGTTATGGAACTTATTGAGAAACGCTATTGACATTTTTTTCATAGTGTTGTATAATATTTGGTGAAAATGAAACCATAGTGATATGTGTAATTTACAGGAGGAAGAAAAATGTTAGTATCAGCAAAAGAAATGTTGGAAAAAGCAAAGGCAGGTAAATATGCTGTTGGTCAGTTTAACATCAACAACTTAGAATGGACCAAAGCAATTCTGCAGACTGCACAGGAATGTAATTCTCCCGTTATTCTCGGTGTATCTGAAGGTGCAGGAAAATATATGTGCGGCTATAAGACCGTTATGGGTATGGTCAAGGGTATGATCGAAGAACTGAATATTACCGTTCCTGTCGCTGTTCATCTGGACCACGGTTCTTATGAAGGCGCCAAGAAGGTCATTGCCGACGGCTTCTCTTCCGTTATGTTTGACGGTTCTCACTATGGCATCGAAGAAAACATCGAAAAGACCAAAGAGATTATCGCCCTTGCCAATGCAAAGGGAATGTCTGTCGAAGCCGAAGTCGGCTCCATCGGCGGCGAAGAAGACGGCGTTGTTGGCGCAGGCGAGTGTGCAGATCCCGCAGAGTGCAAGATGATCGCTGATCTCGGCGTTACAATGCTTGCAGCAGGTATCGGTAACATCCACGGCAAATACCCCGAGAACTGGGCTGGTCTTTCTTTCGAGACTCTCGATGCTATCCAGCAGCTCACAGGCGATATGCCCCTTGTTCTTCACGGCGGCACAGGTATCCCCGAGGATATGATCAAGAAGGCAATCGACCTTGGTGTTTCCAAGATCAACGTTAACACAGAGTGTCAGCTCGCATTCGCAGCTGCTACAAGAGAGTACGTTGAGGCTGGCAAGGATCTTCAGGGTAAGGGCTTCGACCCCAGAAAGCTTCTCGCTCCCGGCTTTGAGGCAATCAAGGCTACTGTTAAGGAGAAGATGGAGCTCTTCGGTTCTGTTAACAAGGCTTAATTTACAGAATTTTTCATACAACAAACCGCCGAGGTTAATTCCTCGGCGGTTTTCTTTATGCTGTATTTATTTTTTCAGGATAAGATTTGCAATATACTCTGCAAAAGCTCTGTTCTTCACCATCACAGGTCCTGTAACCTGGGTGCCGAAGAGGTTTTTCTCTCTCAAGCCGTCTGTGGTATCTTTGATTGTGCCTACCACAGAGGTAATCTCAAAGAGAGGATTTTTTATACCCTCCACTACAGAGCACTTGTTGATGTAGCCAATGAGCTGTTCATCGGGAAACAAGCCGCACTTAAGAGTAACATCTCCGGAGTAGCGGTTTTTCTTCTGCTCCTGAACAGTAAAATCAAAGAGTCCTAATCCCTTAACATCTTCACCCTGTGCTGTGTGCAAAGTTTTGCCGAGCATCTCATAGGAATTGCCCGTAAAAAGCATTACTTTGCCTGCTTCATAGGCTTTTTTAAGGCTTTCCTTGAACTTTGCAAGGTGTTTTAAGCAAGCATCACGGGAAAGCTCTGTGCCTGCGCCACAGTAGATAAAATCATACTGTGTAAAGTCGATTGCATCGTCTGTTATGGTCTTGCGCTCTACGGTTACCTGTGCGCCTTTTTCTGTGAGCAAACGCTCCATCATACGGATGTTGCCGTTTTCGCCGTAGAGGTTCATTATGTCATAATATAAATACAAAACATTTGCTTTCATTATGCCTTACCTCCCTCGGTGAGCTCCAGAAGCTTGTGCTTATCGGAAAAGCAGGTGATTACATACACATACCCCTCGCCCTGCTTCAGGTATTCTGCCGCATCAGAAACCTTCTCAAAGGTCTTAATGATGCTCTCGTCAATATCGGTAAATGAGAATCTGAGTTTCAGATCTTCGTGATATTTACCTACCAGAATCACTTCTCTGACATTCTCGTTTTTAAGCATTTCAAAGTCGATATCCCACAGCCAGGAGGTTTCGTAGGTATCGTATTTTCTGCTGATGGCATCTACGATAACCATAACAGATGCTCCACGCTTGTCTGCAGTTGCAACGCGGATAGATTGGTCATAAGAGATGGAGTTTTCGTGTTTACTTACAAGGAGTGTACCCTCTCTTGCACCCAGCTTAAACTCCACAATTCTGCCAGAGCTTAAGTCGTAATTGCTCAGAGCCTTTGCCGCTACCTCGGGAGAAACCCCTGCAATATCTGCCGCCGCAAAAGCCGCCAGAGTATTGTAGCAATGATAAATACTGGAGAATGAAATCTCAATCTTATACTTGCCGTTTACTGTTACATAGCCCTCTTCAAGACTTGCATCAGTAATGGTCCACACTGTATCGTTACGCTTGTGACCACAGTTTGTGCACTTGTAGTTGCCAATGTGGTTGTAGTGATAGTATTCGTACTCCATAGGAGCTTTACAGCAGGGACAATACTTTCCGTCGTGATATACAGAGTTGTTTTCTGTTTCGTCAAAAGAGAGTCTGTCTGCGCCGAAATAACGCACCTTGTCCCTATCCTTGCCGAATTTAGACACAAGGGGGTCATCTGCATTCAGAATGAGCTCCATACTGTCATCCATACACTCCGAGATTACATCATAAACCCACTCGGGATGTCCGTTTCTGGTAAGCTGGTCACGATACAGATTAGTGATAATCAGATGATTGGGCTTGAAATGCTTGAAGGTATGACGGGCAAAACGCTCGTCGCTCTCCATAATTACAATGTCACTCTTAACTTTGCCAAAAAGAGTACAGTCAGAAAGCAAAAAGGTTGTTACACCCTCAATCTGATTGGATCCCTCTTTATTGTATGCCACCTTGAGCCCTGCAGATTTCAGCACATGGGCTATCATCTCCAGAGTTGAGGTCTTGCCGTTACTGCCTGTTACTGCAATTACCTTTGAAGGGAGCTTTATATATTTAAGAATATCGGGAAAAAGCTTCAGAGTAAGCTGACCCGGCAGACTGCTGCCTCTGCCCATAAGTTTGGCCGCAAAGCGGACACATTTACAGAAAGCTACAGCAAACATTACTTTTATTTTCATAGGTTTCACCTGTTTCATAGGTTATTATGGTTAATATGATACACTAACACAAAAGAGATTACAAGACGATATTTTTCGTTACTCAAAAAGCTCGGGGTTCATTCTGGAATAATGGAAAATATACTGCTGTGCCACACCTGCATACTCCCCGAAAAAGTCGGGAGTCACATCGGGAAACAGAGTGCTCATAGCACGCTTCATCCACACATCCATAGGGAAAGCTTCTGTTCTGTGGAGTCCATAAAGAAGCACACAATCTGCCACCTTCTCGCCTACCCCCACAATGCTCATAAGCTTTTTCTTTGCATCTTCAAAGGGAAGTGTGCGACAGCTCTCAAGGTCCACCTCACCGCTTGCCACCTTTCTTGCGGCATCCAATATATAACGATTGCGAAAGCCTGCCCGCAAAGGTGCAAGGTCCTCTTCACAAAGTTCTGCAAGTCTTTGGGCTGTGGGGAAAGAACATCCACCACCCATAGCTTCTTCTCCGAAAGTTTCGCAAAGCCTGTCAACAATACCCTCGATTCGTTTAATGTTGTTATTCTGGGAGATTATAAAGGATATGAGAGCTTCAAAAGGCTCCTGACGGAGAATATGTATGCCGGGAGCAAACCTTGCCGCTTCGGCTAATGTGGGGTGTTTGGCGGCAAGTTCCGCTTTAAGTGCCACGTAGTCAAATTCCAGGTCAAAGTAACCTTTCCAGATTTCTTCAAAATCCTGCTCAGTTGCATTCTCAATAATCAGTTCTTTGTCCTCTATATGCACAGTGACAGTCCTGCCGAAAGCTGTGCCCGAAAAACTACCGTCGGGATTCTCTCTCCATCGGAAGCTCTGACCGCAAGCAAGAGTATCTCTCAAAGACATATCACCCATAGTTTTTGCGATTACAATGTTATTGTGGCAACTATATTCCAAACTAATCCCACCTTTCCATATAAATCTTTAATTATCATAGCATATTTTGAAGATTTATGCTATTATATAATCAGAAATTTTACGAAAACAGGTGAGCGAAATGAAAGAAACCATTTGCACAATACCTATAAACGACCTTTGGGCAGATAAAAAAGGCTGTCCTTTCTGCAAGATGTACTCAATGCTTGAGGAGCAGTATGCCGACTTTATTACGGGCGCCGCTATGATGGACCCCGAAACAAGAGTGCAAACCAACGAGAAAGGTTTCTGTGAGCGTCATTTCCGCAAGATTGCTGAAGTAGGCAAACGCCTGCCCAACGCTCTCATCCTCCAGACTCATCTGCAGCATATTATGGACAATTATATGCCAAAAAAGACCCACTCAAAGCCTGACAAAAAGAATCTGCAGGCTCTTGAGGATATGCTCCACACCTGCTATATCTGCGACAGAATCAAGCACGACACAGAGCATTTTATGCGCACAGTTTTCAAGGAATGGGAGATTAACCCCGAATTCCGCAAACTCTACAACGAACAGGAATACATCTGCCTTGACCACTACAGAATGGTGGCATCTTTAAGCATCAAGGGTGTGCCCTCAAAGCACCTTGCAGACTTCCACGAAGACACCGCAAATCTTGCCAAAAACTACCTGCAGACCCTTATAGACGACACCACCCACTTCTGCAATATGTTCGACTACCGCAACCGCGACGCCGACTGGGGCAACAGCAAAGACGCCATCGAGCGCGACCTGCACTTCCTTGCAAAAATCCCTGTCCCCACAGAAAACACAGAAGAAAATTAATATCGCACAAATCAAAAACTCCCGACAAAACGTCGGGAGTTTTCTTTTATGTTAACTGATTAAGTTTACTCGTTTTTAAGCGCAACTCCAATGAGAAATCCGGTTTCAATTCCCGCAGAATATTTCTGAATTGCTGTTGCATCTTTAACATTAACACTGCCATCACTGTTAACATCTGCGCACACTTGTGCTATTTCATCAAGTGTTACCAATGATGCCGCAGCCTTCTGCACCAGTGTTGCATCCTTAACGTTAACTTTACCGTCTCCGTTTACATCACCAAGCAGAGTAATCTTCTCTGTGTATCCACAGCTGTCACAGTTGCCGTCACTATCAGCGTCAGTATGTCCTGTTGCAGGGACAACATCCTGTGCAACAATCACCTGAGTACATACAGAACAATGTTTGCCTTCTGTAAGACCTGCTTCGGTACAAGTTGGTGCTACCGCTGCATCAATTACCTCTGTATGACCCTTTGCGGGAACTGTATTCTGCCAAACAGTTACCAGATTACATACAGAGCAATGCTTACCTTCTGTAAGACCTGCTTCGGTACAAGTCGGTGCTACCGCTGCATCAATTACCTCTGTATGACCTGTTGCAGGAATACTCTCCTGAGGTACAATAATATAGCCACACGAAGAACAACTCTTGCCTTCTGTAAGGCCTGTTTTTGTGCAAGTTGCTGCTACCGCCGCATCTATAACCTCATTATGTATTTCAAGAGTTTTGCCTGTTCTGTAATCATAAAAAGAGGGACACCAGTTAACCGAGCTATAAATCGGCCAACCGTCATCATCTATTACTGTTCCAGCCTTAACACCCATACTGCTGTTAATCTGCATTTTCTCGGTTCTTGATTCCCACCAATCGTCCTCTATCTGAAAGGTATCAAATTCATAGGGAATATAACCAACATACTGGTCAAGTCCGTTTGCATCGCCTTCCACGGCAAGTACCATTTTTTCTTCAGGCATACTCTCCCAATATGCATCATTTTTCCACGCGCTTATGCGAGCACCCTTTCCCCATTTATTGGGATCAACTGCAAACACAACTGTATTGTAACCTTCTACAATAGGATATTTGCCATTTGATACATCCATAAACCAAGGATCTCCGTCAAGCACAGAAGGAAGTTCTACTTTTTCGGGAGAATACAGAATGGGCATATACTCAACTACATCTGCGCAGCTGTAATCAGTATTTATGTCCTGAATATACTTTTTGATCTTGTTTGTATCAGTTGTATTCCAGTAGTTATTTGTAGCTATCATTGAAGAATTATTGTATCCGCCTGTTTCCAGTCCAACTATCTTCTCGCTGTCATCGTTGGGATAGATATTATTGTACTGAAAATACACCTCTCCCTCGTGCCAGCTGATTGCTACTTGTTCCTGTATATTCTTAAAAGTATTGTATCTGATATATACATTATGTTCAGATCCTACATCTATTGGTCCACAATTATCAAAAGTATTTCTCTCAATGTATATATCTTCTACAGGATACCAAATATAGGAATATCTATCCATATCTTTGAAATAATTACCTTTCAACATCACAGTACAATAAGATGCATTTCCTGTAGGATTCAACAATCCTCCGCCTCTCATATAACAACCTATCATTTCAATTGTAGAAGGTTCATAATTCTTGTTATGTAGCTCAATATTAACATCGAAAAACTTACTGTTTTCTGCTTCCAATGTTCCGTAAACAGATAATGTCTTAAGATCATAATCATCATCTGACTTTACAGTAACTCCGTTTTTGATTGTAAGGGTTACTCCTACTGCAACGTTGAGATGGTCTGTGAGCAGATATGTACAATTAGGGGTATCCCATGTGGTATCTGTTGTAATTGTTCCACTGACTTCCACTGTATTGCCTGCTCCTACTTCAGACATCTCAACAGTATCCGCTGATGCATTCACAAGCGCAACATTGCACAGTGATGCCGACATAACAACCATCAAGAGTATGCTCATAATTCGTTTCAGCATAAAAAAGCCTCCGTTTCTTTGATTCGCCTTGTTTTAACATATTAAACAAATCCTTATATGCTAACTATAGACCATTTTGTTCTATCTGTCAATAGACAGTTTTGGTCTATGTTACATTTAATATGGTGATATTTTATGAAACTCAACTTTGGCGAAAAGATGCGGAATCTGCGAGAAGATGCTGATATGAAACAGTCTGACCTTGCGCAAAAGATAGGAATGACACAACGAAAAATCTCCTATATTGAACGTGGCAGAAACGAACCCTCTATGGAAGATATCGTAGCAATCTGCACTTATTTCGGTATTTCTGCAGACTATATGCTCGGTTTACCACATAATCTCAAGCATCCAAAAAAATGACCCCTACCTGATATGGTAGGGGTTTTATATTATCCAATTATTTTCAAATTATACACAGCTGTCTTCAAGGGAAAAGCTTATGCAAACTCCGAATAGTCGGAGAATTGCTTGTAAACTTTTATTTCTTCTGTGTCTGCAGAGAATCTGCCAAGGCCGATGAAGGCGCCGTTGTGGGACTTTATGCGGAGAAGCTCTCCGTCAGAAATGGCATCGGGCTTGTTTCTGATGCGCTGGGTGCTCAGTGCGCCGCCGTTTGCAAATCGCTTTGATTGCTCGGCTGAAACCGCCACTTCTTTGTAGGTTACAAAAAGGCTCTCTGTGGAAAGGAGAGTGCTTTCAACCTGACCTTTTTCTGCCAATTCTCGCAACTCATCAAGAGTATGAGCCTGTGAAATATCAAATCCGCAAGCACCGGTGCGCACAAGGGAGGTCATACAACCGCCTGCACAAAAACGCTTTGCAATATCGTCAATGAGAGTTCGAATGTAGGTGCCCTTGGAGCAGGAAACGCTCATCTTTCCACTCTGACCCGCTTCGTCAAACTCAAGAAGCTCCAGAGAATACACAGTAATTTTGCGGGCCTTACGCTCAACTTCTATTCCCTGACGAGCCAGGTCATAAAGTCTTTTGCCGTCCTGCTTGATGGCAGAATACATTGGGGGAATCTGGTCAATCTCTCCTGTGAACTCGGGGATAACAGAAAGAATCTGCTCCTTTGTCACCTGTGTTTTTTCTTCGGATTTAACCTCGCCCCAGATATCCAGAGTATCTGTCACCTTGCCAAGCACAAACTCGGCAACATAGCTTTTATCGTGATTTGGCAGGATATCCTGCGCCTTTGCAGCTCTGCCCAGAAGCACCGGCAATACACCCGTTGCATTTGGGTCAAGGGTACCGCAATGCCCGATTTTGCGCTCTTTGCAGATTCTGCGCATAACCGCAACCACGTCAAAAGAGGTGAACTCCTCGGGTTTATTTACAACTATAACACCGTTCATAATACACCCTGTGCCGCTTTTACAAGCTTTGCCTTTGCTTCTTCAAGACTGCCCTCAACAGTACAGCCTGCAGCTGCGTTGTGTCCGCCACCGCCAAACAAAGCACAAAACTCTGCCGCATTTACATTCTCGTTTGTTCTTACAGAAACCTTAAAGATTCCCTCTTCTTTTTCTCGCATTGTTATGCCAAGCAGCACGCCCTCAATCTGTCTGGGAATGGAAGCAAGACCCTCCATCTCGTCATCGTTGATGCCTGCCTTCTCCTGCATATCCAGAGTTGTGTGGATAATGGCACACTTGCCCTCGCAGAAATACTCCAGAGTGTGATAAACCATACGCTCAAGTCTGAGCTTTTCTTTGGTTTTCACTTCAAACATCTTTGTGTTTATCTCAAACCAATCGGATGTTTTCTCCATAAGCTCTGCTGCAATTCTGTGTGTACGGGGAGTAGTGTTTGAGTAGCGGAAGCAACCTGTATCCGTAGAAACGCCGGTATAAATGCAAGTCGCCATTTCTGCAGAAAGCTCAATTCCCAGTTCCTTGGAAAGGTCAAAAATAATCTCGCTTGCTGCAGCGCTGTCTGCATCAACATACTTGGTCTTTGCCTCGATTGTATTGATTCTGTGGTGGTCAATGCAAAGGTCGATGATATTCTCGTACTCCTGCTGATTCTCTCCAAGCAACGAGGGAGCGGCCACGTCAACACTCACTACAAAACCACGCTCAAAGGTCTGACTCTGCACACCATTTTTCAGAAATTCGTATTTCTTTGCAGGGTTTCCGCTGGTAATAACCCTTACATTTTTGCCCAATGCCTGAAGCATAAGGCACAATGCGTAGGCACTGCCCAGAGTATCTCCGTCGGGATAATGATGAGTGAGAATCTCAATGTTATCCTGAGATTTCAGAATCTCTGCTACTATAGAAAGTGAGGACATAGGATTATTCCTCCTCTTCGCTTTCTGTGTTTGCAGGCTTCTTTGCATCCAGATCGTGAAGGATTCTGGAGATATTTGCGCTGTATTCAATGGAATCGGTTGCCTTGAAAATCATAGAGGGCACGTGACGGATGCTGAGTCTGCGGGCAAGCTCTGAACGTACAAAACCCGCTGCTGACTTAAGTCCCTTAACAGCCTCCTGCGCTCTTTCCATACCCTCGATAGCGCTGATGTAAACTGTGCAATAGCTCAGGTCGTTTGTAACCTCGACTCTGATGATAGAGATAAATGCGCCCTGCACTCTGGGGTCTTTGAGCTCGCGAAAAATCGCTGTAAGCTCTCTTTTTATATCTTCTGTTGTTCTTGAAAGTTTATGGTTAGCCAATGGAATCTCCTCCTGCAATTACATTTACACCCACTCTCCGTGGGGATAGTGGGTGTAATCTTTTGCGGACTAATTTATTGTTTGCCTAAAACTGAGGGATATCAGTCCTCGCGATACTCCTCAATGATGTATGCCTCAAAGATATCGCCTTCCTTAAGGTCGGAGAATCTCTCAAGACCGATACCGCACTCGTAACCCTCTGCTACTTCCTTAACGCTGTCCTTGAATCTCTGGAGAGATGCAATGTTGTCTTCTGCAATGATGATACCATCACGAACAACACGAACAAGGGAGTTACGTGTAATCTTACCATTCTTAACATAGGAACCTGCAATTGTACCAACGCTCCTTATCTTGATAACGTTACGGCACTCTGCATAACCCAGCTGAACTTCTCTCTTCTTGGGAGCGAGCATACCCTTCATAGCTGCTTCGATTTCTTCGATACAGTCATAGATGATGGTGTACATTCTCATATCTACGCCGTCACGCTCTGCGTTAACAGCTGCTACGGAGTCAGGACGAACGTTGAAACCTACGATAATAGCATTGGAAGCGTTTGCAAGCATAACGTCAGACTCGTTAACTGCACCTACGCCGCAGTGGATAACTGCAACACGAACCTCTTCGTTGGAAAGCTTCTCAAGTGACTGTCTTACAGCCTCAACAGAACCCTGAACGTCTGCCTTAACAATAATCTTGAGCTCTTTGATTTCGCCCAGTTTCATCTGGTCAAAGAGGTTATCAAGGTTAACCTTTGTACGGGAGTTGAAGAGCTCTTCCTTCTTCTTCTCTTTTCTCTGCTCAACAAGCTCACGAGCAAGACGCTCATCAGAAACTGCATTGAACACGTCACCGCCTGCAGGAACTTCTGCAAGACCTGTAATCTCAACAGGTACGGAGGGACCTGCCTCCATAACCTTCTCGCCGCGCTCGTTTGTCATTGCACGAACACGGCCAACTGCTGTACCTGCAACAACGATGTCGCCCATACGGAGTGTACCGTTCTGAACAAGGATTGTTGCAATAGGACCTCTGCCCTTGTCAAGACGAGCCTCAACAACTGTACCCTTTGCGGCACGGTCGGGGTTAGCCTTGAGCTCTTTCATATCAGCAACGAGAGTTACCATCTCAAGCAGGTCGTCGATGCCCATACCTGTCTTTGCAGAAATGGGAATACAGGGTGTATCTCCACCCCACTCCTCGGGGATAATCTCGTGCTCTGTAAGCTGCTGCATAACTCTGTCGGGGTTAGCCGCAATCTTATCCATCTTATTGATAGCAACAATAACAGACACGCCTGCTGCCTTTGCGTGGTTGATAGCCTCAATTGTCTGGGGCATAATACCGTCATCAGCAGCAACAACAAGAATGGCAATATCCGTAACCATAGCACCGCGGGCACGCATTGCCGTAAATGCTTCGT
>CALEIO010000195.1 GCA_937875885.1 uncultured Clostridia bacterium
TATCGTGAATACTAGAATATTGTGGAATGCTCATATTTTCGAACCAATCTTTATCTAAATGCTTTAAGCCACTACCTACAAATCCTATATGATTGATTTTTTCTATAAAATTTAATAGTACATATGAGCATAAATATGTAGATAAATAATACATAAAATATGGTACTGGAGCTGTAATAAATACTAATTTATGATGACCTAAAGATAATTTATCTCCTTCACCATGGTCAGTCCAAAGCGCTTTTGATTTTCGTCCGTAGTTGTTGCGAATGACTCCATTCGCTGCATTCAAAATATTCTCAGTAGAACGATAATTTTGCTCAAGTTTAATGACATGTGCATCTTCAAAAACATTTTCAAAATTCAAAATGTTTTTGATATTTGCTCCACGGAATTTATAAATTGACTGGTCATCGTCACCTACAACACAGATGTTTCTGTGAGCACCTGCAAGAAGCTCTGTGAGTCTGTACTGAGCGTGGTTGGTATCCTGATACTCGTCAACCATAATGTATTTGAACTTGCGCTGATAGTACTCTCTGACATCGCTGTATTTTTCAAGAAGATTAACTGTATTGACAATGATATCGTCAAAGTCCATAGCGTCAGCTTTCTTAAGCTCTGACTGATACATTTTGTACGCCGCCGCAATTTTAAGCATACGGGAATCTTTTTCTGCCGCAGCCTTTTTCTCATACCCTTCGGGAGTGATGAGATTGTCTTTTGCCTTGCTGATTTCACTTATGATAGCCTTATATGAAATAACATTGTCTGAAATATTAAGCTGACGCTGACACTCTTTGATAAGTCTTTTTGAATCATCTGTATCGTAGATAGTGAAGTTTTTGCTGTAACCAAGCACCTCGCCGTCTTTTCTGAGAATTCTTACACAGCTTGAGTGGAAGGTTGAAGCCCAGATATCCTTAGCCTCTTCACCAAGCATTTTCTCGAGTCTTTCCTTAAGCTCGTTTGCCGCCTTATTGGTGAAGGTGATAGCAAGAATCTGCCAGGGTCTTGCCGGTTCAACAGAAAGCAGATCTTCAATATCAAAGCGCAGATCCTCATCACCGTCAAGGTAGGCTTTCATATAACGTATATCTCTGTCCGTAGGTTCAAAACGAACCTCATTGCTATGATAGGCATTTCCGTATTTTACAATATTCGCAATACGGTTTACTATAACGGTTGTTTTACCGCTGCCTGCACCTGCAAGGATAAGAACGGGACCTTTCACGTGGAAAATAGCCTGACGCTGTTTCTCGTTCATATATGCAAAATCTTTTTCGATTATCTTTTTTCTCAGTTCAAAAAATTCTTTTCCTGCCATTTGTAATACCTCGTATTTTTTATCCTTATAATTTTACATTAAAGTTGAAAAAAACACAATACAAACTGATGAAATAATATGTATATTTTTGTTTGTGTGACAATATTTGTACACTGCTTGACAATAAAAAATAAAAAGCTATAATGGTTTAAGTAATAAAATTAAGGAGAAAAAGAAAATGTCTATTGAACGAGTACGCGAATATATGAAAAAATACGGAATGGAGGATAAAATTCTTGAGTTTTCGGTTTCCAGTGCAACCGTTGAGCTTGCCGCTGAAGCAGTAGGCACAGAAGGCAAAAGAATTGCAAAATCTCTCTCTTTTCTCGTTAACGACAAAGCAGTTATGATTGTTGCTGCAGGTGACGGCAGAATCGACAACAAAAAATACAAGGCTGAATTTTCCTGCAAGGCTAAAATGCTCACACCCGAACAGGTTGACGATATGATAGGTCACAGCATCGGAGGGGTTTGTCCCTTTGCTGTAAACGAAGGTGTTCAGGTTTACCTTGATGAATCACTTAAGCGTTTTGAAACTGTTTTTCCCGCCTGCGGAAGCAGCAACAGTGCAATTGAGCTTACAATACCTCAGCTTGAAGAACTTTCAGGCTTTATCAAATGGGTAGATATCTGTAAGCTTCCTGAAGAATAATTAATGCCCGCTTACGGCAAAGTCCGGGCGCCGATAACCCTGAAAAATCATTCCTCAATGAGGGATGATTTTTTCAGGGTTGCTTTTTTATAAAAAGCTGCCGAACAAATCCCGCAGGATTTGTTCGGCAATCGGCGCCCCTTCACCGGCAGGCTGCACTTATAAAAAAGTAAGCCCTGCAAAAGCTGCAGGGCTGAGTTTCAATTTTTAGTTGCCAAAGAAATCGTCGATTCTGAGGAATTCAAAGATTGAATCAAAGAACTTATCAAATACTGCCTTAATCTTCTGAATTGCTTTGCGGATATTATCTTTAACAACTACATCAAGGCCAATGGTAGGCTCATCAAGAAAAAGCACCTTGGGATTGTGCAGAAGTGCAGCGGCAATATCAGCGCGCATTCTCTGACCCAAAGAAAGTGTACGAACGGGACTTGTGATAAAGCTGTCAAGCTCCAGTACCTCATTGAGAAAAGCCATACGTTCATTGTACTCTTTGTCGGGAATTTCGTATATTTCCTTGAGCACCATATAAGTTTCTCTCAATGCCAGGTCCCACCAGAGCTGTGTGCGCTGACCAAACACGACTCCAATTTCCTTTACATAAGCTTTGCGGTTTTCTGTGGGGATTTTACCGCCGATTGTACACACTCCCGATGTAGGTGTGAGAATACCCGTCAGCATCTTTATTACTGTGGATTTACCTGCACCGTTAGGGCCAATAAAACCCACTATCTCACCTTTTGGCACCTGAAAGCTGATTCCGTCAACAGCTTTTACAATATCATATTCCGGTTTGAAGAGTGCCTTGAAACTACCTTTAAGTCCGGGTTCTTTAATAGATTTCTTAAATTCCTTCTTAAGGTCCTCTACCTGTATCATAATCTCGTTATTACTCATAATTTCACTCCTTACGGACTATATAAAACAATTATAAAGCCTGCCCGATAACAGTGTCAATGCTATTCTATTGTTTTATGTATAATTGTTTGATTATTTACCTTTGAAAACAGAAGAAAATATGCTATACTTGCTTTGGTGATTGAATATGCAATGTAGACTGTGTCCCCATAAATGCGGTACATATAAAGATAATAAAACCTCCGGTGGAATATGCAATGTTTCTGCAACACCCAAAGTTGCAAGAATTGCTCCCCACTTATGGGAAGAACCTTGCCTGAGCGGCACAAAAGGCTCGGGTGCAATATTCTTCAGCGGTTGCACAATGAAATGTATCTACTGTCAGAATTCAGAGATATCGGCAGAAAATTTCGGTGTGGAAATCACACCTCAAATTCTCGCCGAAGAATACAAAAAGCTTGAAAAGCAGGGTGTACACAACATAGACCTGATAAGTGCCACACAATATCTACCTGCTGTACTTAAAAGTTTTGAGATTTACAAACCCAGTATTCCCATTGTTTACAACTGCGGAGGATATGAAAGGGTAGAAACTCTGAAAGCACTTGATGGCATCGTGGACATATATCTGCCCGACTTCAAGTATTCAGACAATGCACTTGCAAAGGAATATTCGGGGGTAGAAAACTACGTTGAAACCGCAACAAATGCCATTAAAGAGATGCTCAGACAAACAGGAAATTTGCAGGTAAACTCCGATGGCATTGCAGAAAAAGGTGTGCTTGTACGACATTTGGTGCTACCAAACCACACAAAAAACAGCATTGGTGTGATTAATATTCTGAAAGAGAATTTTGGCGAAAATATAACTTTAAGCCTTATGGGACAATACACACCCCACCACAAGGCAAAAGACCACCCAAAGCTCTGCCGCAAAATCACCAAACGTGAATACGAAAAAGTGCTTAACCATCTTATAGATTCAGACCTTGACGGCTTTGCACAGGAGCTTAAGTCCGCCGATGAGCGATATATTCCCCACTGGGATTACAAAAACAAATAATTATATACAACTTAAACCACCCCGAAGAATGTAATATTCCTCGGGGTGGTTTTCATTCGCTGATTGTCAGCCACATTCTTTGATCATCAGTATTTACCAGTGATGTCTTTAGCACTTTTGTTTCAGAAGATCCATCCAGAAATGTAACTGTTAATTTTATTTCGGTTTTCCCCAGTATAAGTTCCCTGATATCTAGGGTAAGCATATCCATTTCATCCCACAAATTTTCTTCTTCCTCTGTAACCGAACCTCCTTCGCTAATTGCATTCTCTTTGAATTTTAGTATTTCTTGTTCACATTCCCACAAACGGTCAAGCTTCGCTGACATTTCTGGAATTTGATGATTACTTTCAAGAATAAATTCCAGTTTGTTTCCGAAATCAATTTTTTCAGGACAGTTTCCGTTTACATCAATATTAACAAAAGTTACTGTATCACAATATATTTTGCCATAAGATAATCCGTCACTATACTTTTTGAGTTCATCTGCACTATACTGAGAATTTTCAAGACTCATATCAGTATATCTGTCACCAGTCACTTCATCATAACTTGCAAAATATCCACCGGGGGAAACTGCAAAATATGTTCCCTGTTTTTCTGTCTTAAACGTAACTGAAGCGATATCTTTTCCTTCTATCGAAAACAAACTTAAAGCAAAACTTTGAAAGTAATTAGGTGAAATATCCATATCTTTTTCCAGATTGGGATACATTGCCCATCCACCTGTAAGCATATCAGAATACACGCCAATAGTGCTCGAATCCACCTTATCTCCAAGCAATTCCACTTGTTTTGCATTTGCTGTTATAACAAAACTGTTCTGCTCACTCGATAGGGATAAAAATTCACTTCCAACACCTAATATCAAAGAAAGTACAAATACAAAAGTAAAACAAGCCGCCAAAGCTGTGACAACCACTCTTCTGTGTTTTTTATTAGTAATTGTACAACTTTCTGCATTGCTCACAAGCAATGCTTTTTTTACTGTTTTATCTACAATAAAATCCGGTGCTTTTATAACATCAAAATTATCAAATACACTTTTATACACAAATCATTCTCCTTCAGAAAGTATCTTTTTCAGTTTTTCTCTTCCGCGCCTTAACTGTGAACCAACTGTGTTTTTGTTCAAACGGAGGATTTTCGATATTTCTTCTATAGAATATTCATCGTAATAGTACAGATACAGAACTATTCTATATTTTTGAGGTAGCCTTGCAAGTTCTTCACTTAAAGAAAGAGTGTTATCAAAGCTACATAAATTTTCGTCAAGCTCCTCACATAATCTGATTTTCTTATATTTATTCAGATTTCTGCATTTATTTATAGTTACCCTACACAGCCAATTGCGAAGATGTGTTTCATTTTCATAGGGAGGATTAGCCGTTACTAATGCAACTCCAACCTCTTGCAAAATATCCTGGGCATCATATTCATCGCCTGTATATTGAAAAGCCAATTTGAATATCATATCAGCATATTTTCTAATTGTTTTTTCAATCAATATGTTTGAATCTTCTATTTTCTCGGTACCGATTTGCAAATTCTTACCTCCTCTCAATAATAAATACAATTAAGTTTTCTAATATTGTGCAAATCACCTGATAAAAAAATAAACCCCACAGAAAACCGTGGGGTTTAGATATTCATAAATTATTTCGCGAAGTCGATTGCTCTGGATTCGCGGATGATGTGCACCTTGATGTGACCGGGATATTCAAGCTCGGATTCAATCTTCTGACAGATATCACGGGCAAGAACAGCCATCTTCTCATCTGTAACAACCTCGGGCTTAACCATAATGCGGATTTCGCGGCCTGCCTGGATTGCAAATGTTGTCTCAACGCCTTCGAAGGAAGAAGCCACGCTTTCAAGCTTCTCAAGACGCTTGATGTAATTTTCAAGGTTTTCTCTGCGAGCGCCGGGACGTGCTGCGGAGATTGCATCTGCTGCCTGAACAAGACAAGCAACGATTGTCTTAGCTTCGATATCGCCGTGATGTGCGTGGATAGCGTGAATAACAGCATCGCTTTCCTTGTACTTTCTTGCAACATCTACGCCAAGTTCGATATGGCTACCATCCATCTCGTGGTCAAGAGCCTCA
>CALEIO010000196.1 GCA_937875885.1 uncultured Clostridia bacterium
AACTGTCCCGAGCTCGAAGATGTTTATGTATCCAAGTACACAAACTCCATCAGCGACACTGCTTTTGAAAATTCACCCAAAGTTGTCATTCACGGTTATCTGAACACTTATGCATACACATATGCAATGGAGCACAACATTCCTTTTGCAGCAGTTGATGCATCAGCAGAAACCTTTTATGTTACCTTTATGAACTACGATGGTTCAACATTCCTTTCTATCCCAGTTGCAAAGGGCAGCTCGGTTCAGTTCCCTTCAAAGATTCCCACAAAGCCCTCCACAGACACTCACTACTATGAGTTCGCATACTGGGACGGTAACATTGTAAACATTCAGAAGAATGAGTTTGTTTACCCTGTGTTCAATGAGCGTGAGATTGAACCCGAGGTAGAAGAAACACCTGCAACCTACACAGTTGTTTTTCTGGATTCAAACGACAAGTTCCTTGGTATGCAGACAGTTTTAGAGGGAGAGGATGCAACAATACCTGACTACGCTCCCTGGAAAGAATCCACAAGCGAGTATAATTTCGAGTTTATTGGCTGGGACCAGGAGCTCACAGGAATTACCCAGCATATGGTTGCAAGACCTGTGTACAAAGAACTTCTCCGAGAGTATCGGATTACCTTTGTAGATGTGACAGGTGAAAATATATTGTCCGAACAGGTAATACCCTATGGCGGATTTGCCACAGCACCCGAGGTTCCTTATGTTGAGGGTTATGAGTTCGTTTGTTGGGATACAGATTTCGGATACGTAGATTGCGATATGGTGGTAGTACCCATTTATCAGGAAATTTACGTGCCCGTTGAGCCTCGTCCTCTGCCTACCATAGGCTCTGTGAAAATCGAAGTAACAGGCGGTACCGGCTTTGCAATTTCTGTTAACGGCGAATCCTCCAGACCCCAGGGCTCTGTATATCGCAACTCAAAAATGCCCATAGGCGCAACTGTTACGGTGACAGCAAATGAAACTGCAGATGCTGAATTTGCAGGATGGATGAATCCTGTTAACGGTGTTATTCTTACAACCAATCCCGAGTATACATTCATTGCATCGGGTAACGATTCATTCAATGCGGTTTACAATACAGATATAGAAAACGTTCAGTTGGTAACCTTCAGACACAATAGGGTAGGTGCTTACGGACGTGTGCTGGAATCCCAGTACTATTCAACCCAGGATGAAATACTTTTCCCTGATGATCCCACCTGTGTAGGCTATGATTTTGCCGGATGGAGTATGACCGAAGAAGAAATTAAAGCTGCTATAGCAAGAGGCGAAAATGTAGAGGTTATTCCCACCTGGACCATACAGCAGATTTATTATGAAATTACTGTAGTAGGCGGAACAGGTTCCGGTTCTTATCTTGCAAACGTAGCAACAACAGTTACTGCCAACGAGGCACCCGAAGGTTGCAAGTTTGCATATTGGGAAGATTCTTACGGCAGAATCAGAAGCTACGATAAAGCATATAAGCTGTATCCCAACGAGGATATAACACTCACAGCGGTGTTTGTAGCAGAGGATGAAGATGTAGAAAAACAGATTCTTATTGGTATTGATTCTGTTGATACAACTTCTGTTGATACAAAGAATACATTCTATTACAGCTGGTATGTTCCCACAAGCTATGATCTTGTTAAAACAGGTATCATTGCAGTGGCAGAAGAAAGCTACAACGAAGAAACCTTCTATGCAGGAACTTCAGATGCAAATGTTTATGATATAAGTCCTTCCGGAACAGTTTCTTACAACAAGACAGCAATCTGGACAAAATCCAATGTAACACCCGGACAAACCTGGTATGCAAAGGCTTATGTGCAGTATAGAGATACAGATGGCACCATCGTTACAGTTTATTCTGAAATGGTGGCAGCTACCAAATATTAATCAATTTAAAATGTTTTAAGGAGAATAGGTATGATTAAGAAGTTTTACAAACAAGCAATTTCTCTTGTTTTGACACTCGTGTTACTTATGGCTATGGTTCCTGTAATGAATATTAATTCAGCAACCAATGTAACAGGTCTTGAGTACTCAATAACAGAGGGCAAAGCAAAGATTACCGGCTACACCGGCACAGAAGAAGAGATCACTATTCCTGCTGAAATCGAGGGATATCCCGTAGTAAGCGTTGGTGAAAGAGCATTTATGTACTGCACAACTCTCAAGAGCGTTGTGATTTCTGAAGGTGTAGAGAGCATCGAATACGAAGCTTTTGCTAATTGTATGAGTCTTCAGAGCGTTACAATTCCCACAAGTGTAAAAACTATGGGCAGCGATGTGTTTACAGATTGCTATCACCTTGAAAACGTAACTTTTTCTGAGCCTGCAGGCATTACAGAAATTGCAGACGAAGCATTTGCAAATTGCTACAGTCTGGAAAACTTTGTCATCCCCGAAGGTGTTGAGTCTATCGGAAAAGGTGCTTTTAATGCTTGCGATGCACTTGTAAGCATCACTATTCCCGCAAGCGTTACATACATTGACACAGCAGCTTTTGAGGATTGTATCAGCCTTACTGATGTTGACTACAACGGTACACGCTATGAGTGGGAAGATATCACAGTAAACGACGGTAACGAATATCTTCTTAATGCAACAATTACAGTAAAAGAGATACCCGCTACCGAGCCTGTTCCTACAGAGCCTGTAGCGACAGAACCTGCTGCTACCGAGCCTGTTCCTACAGAGCCTGTAGCGACAGAACCTGCTGCTACCGAGTCTGCTCCTGTAGAGCCCGATCCTGAAGAACCCACTCCCACAGAGCCTGCTCCCGTAGAGCCTGATCCCACAGAACCTCCCGTTCCTACAGAGCCTGCAGTTACAGAACCTGTAGCTACCGAGCCCGCTCCCACAGAGCCTGCAGCAACTGAAGCTTCACATCCCGAAACAGGACTTAACGTAGACGGTGTTGTGTATGAGGTAGCAGTGGGTAGTGTATATACATACACAGTAGACCTGATGGCAGAGAGACTCTTTGAGGGTGTTCAGGGTGTTATCAGATATGACAGCAACATTCTGGAAGTTGTAGCTCTTTACCACGAAAACGGAGAGCCTGTTACAGATAATCTGGAAGAAGCAACTTATCGTTGCCCCAACCTTACACGTGGTGTTATCAATACTGCAATTGACGGAGTTATCAAGTTTAACGGCAGCGATGTAGTTAACGGAATTGACTTTGCAGAAGAAAAACTTCTTGTTACAGTTGACTTTATTGTTAAAGATTCAGCATATTCTGAAATCGATTTTGAAATCGAGGAGTTGATTATCCTCGGCGGAGAAGAATATTACTTTACAGACAGCGAGGCTGTTATCACAGAGGGTATCTCTGTTGTTCAGAGCCTGGAAGAAAAGATTGATGTTCCCACAGAGCCTACAGATCCCGTTGAACCTTCAGATCCTGTAGAGCCCTCAGAGCCCGAGGTTGATCCTTTCCCCAATACAGAAATAGTTTATGTAACAGACAATTTCTTTGAGTCTGAACATTATTACAAAGAGAACACAGACAAAATGTGGATTGTTACAGCCGAGGGCGCAGAGTACATTACTCTCAACTTCTCTGCTGATACCGAAGTAGAAGACGAATACGACTTAATATATATATATGATGCACAGAACAATCCTCTGGGTGTATATACCGGCACGGAGCTTGCAGGTCAGAGCATTGTTGTTGAGTCAGATGTAGCAAAGGTTCGTCTTGTTACAGATTATATCGACGGATATTACGGATTCTACTGTGAATATGAGGCTTACTTTGCAGAGCCTTCTGCTCCTACAGAGCCTGAACCCTCTGTTCCCTCTGAACCTGCACCTGAATATTTCTTTGTTGTATTTGTGGATTACAATGATAGATTTATCAAGGGTCAGATAGTTAAGAAGGGCGATGCTGCACAGGCACCCGAGGATCCTGCTCGTTCCGGCTACACATTCATCGGTTGGGATACAGAGCTTGATAACGTAACTTCAGACCTTGTAATCAAGGCTGTATATGAGAAAATCCCCACACCTCCCGTTTCCGCACCTACTGTAGGAACAGTAAGAATTGAGGTTGCAGGTGGTGCAGGATTTACAATTTCCATTAACGGCGGCAATGCCCGTCCCCAGGGTTCAAGTTACCGCAATACAAATGTTGCAATCGGTGCTTCCGTAACAGTTACAGCAAATGATGTAGCAGATACCAAGTTTATCGGTTGGATGAATCCCGAAAATGGAATGCTGCTTTCAACTGAAAAAGAATATACATTTGTAGCATCAGGCAATAATTCTTACAACGCGGTGTTCGCTACCCAGGTAGAGGGTGTTCAGCTTGTAACATTTATGAATGACAGAGTTGGTAAGCTTGGCCGAGCACTGGATTCACAGTACTATGCAGCTACTGACATTATCGAATTCCCCGCTGATCCCTCAACTCCCGGCTACGACTTTATGGGCTGGAATATGACAGAGGCAGAGATTCAGGCTGCGATTGCAGCAGGTCAGGACGTAACAGTTCTTCCCATCTGGCAGAGACAGCTTGTTTACGTTAACGTAACAGTTGTAA
>CALEIO010000197.1 GCA_937875885.1 uncultured Clostridia bacterium
CACCGACTACTTTGCCAAGTATCTGAAAGAGAACTACGATCTGCCCGACCGCCGCGGTGACGCAAAGGTTTCCAAGGATTGGGACGGAAGATACGATGCTCTGGTTAAGAAGATCAATTCAGACTGGGCAGAGAAAAACGAAGAAAACTAATAACATCAGGGGATATCAGGAAAGTACATCTGAATACTTACTTGCTATCCCCGTGATTTTTATGTAATTACCGCAAGGGTTTTCCTGCGGTGGAATGGAGATTATTATGCTTAATTCTGTTGCACTGATGATTCAGAAATTTGCAAAAGAAACACCCGCAAAGGCAGCAGTTGTTGTAAACGATGAGGTTTGCAGCTACGAAACTCTTGCGCTTAACAACCGCAAAGCTGCAGCATATCTGGAGGCAAAAGGTGTTAAGCCCGGAGACAGAGTAATTGTTGAATCTGACCATATCCTTTCCTACATCTATGTATGGTACGGAATTCAGCTTCTGGGTGCTACTTTTGTTCCTCTTGAGAAGAACACACCCAGCCTCCGTATTGAGGAGATTGCAAAGGAGCTTGAGGCAAGTACCGTAATCACACTCACAGCCCGTGACGACCTTGAAAACTCCTGGGCTCTTGAGGATATTATGCCCGAGATTGAGGCTTTGGAGGACAACTACACTCCCGTTGACCCCGACGAAAACAGCCTTGCAGAAATCCTCTTTACAACAGGTACAACAGGTAAGTCCAAGGGTGTTATGGTTTCTTATTCCAACCAGATCAACATTGCCCTTGCAGGTATCGAAACAACAAACATTCAGCAGGATAACGTGTGGCTGATTCCCACACCTATGAACCACGCTGCAGGCCTTCGTAAGGCTCACATTGCTCTTGCAGTAGGCAGCACAGTTTGTCTGCTGGAAGGCTTCAGAAACTTCAAACAGTATTTTGAGACAATCCGCAAGCACAATGTAACTTCTCTCTATCTGCCCCCCTCAGCAATCCATATGCTTCTTGCTATGGCTTCCAAGGAGCTGGAGGCACTTAAAGATCAGCTCAGATTCATCTATTCAAGCTCTACAGCTTATCCCGAAACTGACAAAGAGAAGATGCGTGCTCTGCTTCCCAATGTATATATGTACAACTGCTTCGGTTGCTCCGAGGTAGGCGTTGTGTGCACAGATGAATTCTGCGTGTCCGGTGGCTCACAGTACACAGGCAGCGTTGGTAAGCCCAACTCTCTGAGCGAGATTGTTGTGCTTGATGAGGACGGCAACGAGATTAAGGATTCCTCTGCAGAGAAAACAGGTCTTTGTGCTATCCGCAGTAAGTCTGTAATGCAGGGTTACTGGAATGAGCCCGAGCAGACAGCAAAGGCTCTCAAAAACGGTATGCTCGTTATGAGTGACATCTGCTACTTTGCTCCCAACGGCGAGCTTATCCTTGTGGGCAGAAGCAACGATACAATCAACCTGGGTGGTTTCAAGGTAGCTCCCCTTGAGGTTGAGGAGGTTGTGCTCCGCGTACCTTGCGTAGACGAGTGTCTGCTCATTCCCATGTCTGTTGGCGGCAATATGGCACTCAAGCTTCTTGTTGTGCTCAAAGAGGGTATGGAGCTTGACGAAAAAGCAATCCGCGAGACTATCTCCAAGAATCTCGAGCCTTACAAGCTTCCCAAGAGAATTATGGTGGTGGATGAAATCATCAAGACTTTCAACGGCAAAATTGACCGTAAGCAGATGATTGCAAAATATTCCTGATAAAACAAAACATCCGTCGTATGTATGTTGCATACGGCGGATTTCTGTTTTGCTGTAAATCTTGTAATTGTTTATGGTAACTATGCATATATATTAAGGAAAATAATATTGACAAAGAGTTTTCTACTTGATATAATTACTTTTGCTATCAATTGAGGGCCATTAGCTCAGTTGGTTAGAGCAACCGGCTCATAACCGGTTGGTCCGGGGTTCGAGTCCCTGATGGCCCACCATAACAAAAGACAGAGATACCTTTCGGTATCTCTGTCTTTTGTTTTATCCGTACAGTGGCGGTATCAGGGACTCGAAGGCGACTGTGCCAAGGACGACGCGTAAGCCAAAGTCCGCAGGCAAAAATGATTCGGGGAATCATTTTTAAGGAGAGCGTTGATGTTCTTTTCACTTATCACACGCCCCATCATACGAGGTAGCCGCCACCCTTTATATAAAAGCATACTGATGGCCCACCATAACAAAAGACATCATCCGACAGGGTGGTGTCTTTTTGTGTATTGCATTTTATTTTAATAATATTGCTCATACGGAAACGGTGTGATATAATACTATATATAATATATTAAAGGAGTTGTGGTTTTGTTGGATTATATTAATCAGTTTGATTTTTCTGTTTTGTACTGGATTCAGGAGAATATCCGTACGGTTTTTCTTGATGGCTTTGCAGGAATTCTCAATAGCGTTTTCAATGCAGGCATATTCTGGATTGTGCTGGGTGCAGTGCTTATTATCTTTCGCAAAACCCGTACAGCAGGCTTTATGGTGCTCGCTGCAATGGGTCTGGCTCTCATTGTGGGTGAGCTTAGTATGAAGAACATCATCTGCCGTCCCCGTCCTTGTCATATTGACACTGCAATTGCTCTGGCTGTTAAAAGACCTGATTCATTCAGCTTCCCTTCAGGGCATACAGGCTCCTCTTTCGGTGCGGCAACAGCTTTGTTTATGTGGAACAAAAAGTGGGGAATACCCGCCCTTGCTGTAGCTGCTTTGGTGGGACTTTCACGTTTGTATCTCTTTGTGCATTTTCCCACAGACGTACTGGCAGGTGCTGTGCTGGGTATTCTCTGCGGAGTGCTTACAGGCATCCTTTTCAGAAAGTTCCGTGTTGAAAGCAGAATACTTAAAAACGGAAATAAATAATTAGGAATTCAGGAGGAAATAATATGAACGAGTTAAAGTCAGTTAATCTTTTCGATTTTGAAAAAACAATTGCAAAGGAGCTTTTTGAGTCCAAGGAGTACCCCTGGGAGCTTCTGCCTCTTATTTCTGATTACATAACACAGGGGACGGTTTGCGTGAACCCAAATGAAAAGTAGTATCTAAAAGAGCGGGGGGG
>CALEIO010000198.1 GCA_937875885.1 uncultured Clostridia bacterium
CTTCCGTGTCCTACACCTCATCAGTCACCTTCGGTGACAGCTTCCTTCTGCGAAGTCGGCAACCCTTTTGTTGGCCGCCAGATAAGCCTTCCCTCTACACCCTACACTAACGTGTGCGACATAAAAAACAATCTAACACATTAAGCGTTCTGAGTGTGCTCTGTAGTGGTGGTCAGCGATGAATTTACACGCGTGGTCTATTGCCAGTAAACCTCTCTGTAATTAGTTTATCACCCATAAACCAAGATGTCAACTGAATTTATTCGGTTAAAGTGTACAAATATTGGGGCGAGAATTTGTAGCAAGTGGAGAAGTTAGTATATTTTTGGTTTTTGATTTACTTTTTTGCTTTTGTGTGTTAAAATACCCATAGGCTTTTGTCTAATGAATTATTTCAAGGAGATTTATTATGAACGCAACTGTAAATGAAGAATATATCGACCTGCTTTGTAAAGCAATTCTTTCGCTGAAAACAGAGGAAGAAGTTCACAGCTTTCTGGTTGATGTTTGCTCCTATGCAGAGCTTAAGGCTATTACACAGAGAATTGTTGTGGCAAAGATGCTGGCAGAGAAGAATCCTTACAATAAGATTGTAAGAGCAACAGGTGCTTCCACTGCTACCATCAGCCGTGTTAACAAGTGCCTGGGTCACGGTGCTGACGGCTACAGAATTGTTCTGGAAAGAATGGGCATCCTCGGAGAGTAATTTTATGGCATACGAGGTATTTGCTGATTACTACGATAAGCTTACGGGCAACGTGGAGTATAAAAAGCGTGCAGAGTATCTGCTCTCTGTGCTAAAAGAGCACAACCACAGCCCCGGACTTACCCTTGACCTTGCCTGTGGTACAGGCTCCCTTACGCTGGAGCTTAAAAAGCTTGAGGTGGATGTTTACGGCATCGACGGCTCGGCAGATATGCTCTCGGTAGCTCTGCAGAAAGCAGCCGAGGAGGGTGAGCAGATTCTTTATCTTTGTCAGCGTATGCAGTCCATCGACCTTTACGGCACCATTGACACCTGCTTCTGTACTCTGGACAGCATCAATCATATGGTGAACAAAAACGACGTGCAGAAAACATTCAACAGGGTTTCTCTCTTTATGAATGAGGGAGGACTCTTTGTGTTTGACGTTAATACTGTTTACAAGCACAAAGAGGTGCTCAGGGATAACGTGTTTGTCTTTGACACCGACGAGGTCTACTGTGTGTGGCAGAATACCCCGGGTGAGGATAATATAGTGGAGATTTCTCTTGACTTCTTCATTCCCGAGGGTCAGGCCTACTACAGAATGAACGAGACCTTCAAGGAGAGGGCATACACTACCGAGGAGCTTACCGATATGCTTAACGCTGCAGGGTTTGCTGTGGAGGCTGTGTATGGGGATATGACACTCGAATCCCCCGAAGATACCGAGCAAAGGCTTGTTTTTGTTGCAAGAAAAACCAATATGTGATATAATATATCGCAAGGCTATGTAAGGGAGGGCTTATATGCCCTCCCATTAATATGTGCATAAGTTTATTTTGAGTAATTTATTTTTATAACGGAGAATATATTATGGATAAGATTATCAGATGTATTACTTCAGACGGAGCGGTTATGGCTTCTGCCATTGATTCCTCTGACCTGGTTTATGCAGCACAGAAAATTCACCGTACATCCAACGTTGCCACAGCGGCTCTGGGCAGACTTCTTACAGCGGCTTCTATGATGGGCGCACAGCTTAAGAAGAAAGAAGCTACCATCAGCCTGCGCGTAGCAGGTGACGGTCCCCTGGGCGTTGTTATTGCTGCTGCAGACAGCGACGGCTACGTGCGTGGATATGTTAACAATGCAGGTTGTCCCACAGAGCATTATCAGAACGGTAAGCTCAACGTAGGCGCA
>CALEIO010000199.1 GCA_937875885.1 uncultured Clostridia bacterium
TGCTCAGTTTGCTGACGCAAAGGCAGAGCTGGCAGCAGATGCTGACCAGAATGGTGACATCAACGTTAAGGATGCTACAGCTATCCAGAAGTGGGTTGCAGGCATCGCAGTTTCCACACCTATCGGTGAGTACATCGGTGGCGATGAGCCCGTAGATCCTCCTGTAGCTGATGATACACAGGCAAAGCTTACAGATCTCTACACAACAGCAAGTGCTCTCCACAAGGAGAAGGCAGACTATATCGAGGAGTACATCCTCAAGACTGATTCCGACGAGCTCAAGCTTAAGGCTGAGAAGTACGGTTTCGATCTTACAAAGGAAGATACAACAAAGAACGAGTATCAGAAGTTTGACAACGTTCTTACATCTGTTTCCTTCTATGTAGTTCAGGGTGGTTCTGAGGAAGAGCTCAAGGCTGCTTATGCAACACTCGAGCAGGCTTACAACTGGTACAGCTTCTATGTAACAGAGCTCCACACAACACCCGTTCTTGTAGATCCCAACGCTCCTGCAGATCCTTGGAGCATTGACGTTTCCAATGGTCAGTATCCCATCGTTCCCGGTTACAACACAGTTGTATTCTCCACTAAGTGGGATTCCGCAAGCATCTATGCTTGGAAGGACGGCGGCGAGATGCAGTGGCCCGGTATCTCTATGAAGTGGGCACTTATGAACGAGTATGGTGAGAACCAGTTCGTAGCATACATTCCCTCTGAGTACAACAACTACATCATCAACAACAATGGTGCAGGCGAGCAGACAATCGACCTTTCCGTAACAAGCAGCCTTGGTATGTATATGGCTGAGATGGTTGATGGTAAGTACACAATCGGTACTTGGTCCCCCAACTTCTACGAGTTCAAGTAATTTAAGTATCCGTAACTTATCACAGATAACTTAATAAACTTTGGCGCACAGCTTCGGCTGTGCGCCTTTTTTATATCGGTAAATAAAATTTTGACTCCAGTATAAAGAAAACGCACAGAATAAGAATTCTGTGCGTTTTTAAGTGTTATATGGTGAGTGCTATTTATTTGTTTGAATATGTATTTTGTGATTACATAGAGTATGTGTTTTTTTTGATATTCAGGTTTAGTTTGATGTGAATGTAGAACGTGCATTGAGATTTGATGTCTGTAATGTATATACAATAGCAAAATCAATTCTGCTTTCTTACAATCTTGTACTCATCATCAGGCTCATAGTAGTGACAATCAAAGTTACTGCCTTGCAGAAACTTTTCCATCTCATCTTCATCAAGGTTGATCTCGCATGTATAGCAACCGGCATAGTAGTCATATATGAAGTGAGCACACATTTCGCAATTATCTTTTGCCATAATAAGGCCTCCATTGTGTCGTTTGTGGTAAATTATAATACAATGATTTTATCACAATATTCTGTATATTTCAATATAAAAACAGCTCCCTGGAACTTCTGTGTTCAGGGAGCTGTGATTTTTATAGTCCGTCTTCAAGATCAGTGATGATCTGATTTGATTCCTCTTCTACAGATTCAACGTACTGTTTGTTGAATACAGGAATCTGAGCTGTCGCAGGAATATCTCCGTCATCATCTTCATCTTTGTTTCTCACAATGCTGATAAGATTCAGCAACTCGGTGCTGAAAGCAATTAGAATGAGAGAGCCAAAGGCAGCCAATCCATACCACTGGCTGAAGAAGTCATACAGAGAACCAAGGATGGGTACCTTATACAGAACCTTACCCATAATCTGCCCATCTTCAATCTGAGGATCGTCGATTGCTCCTTCTTTTATACCTCTTGTGGTGAAGTAGTAGGTGCCGTTTTCTTCGTAAGGTTCAGCAACAATCTGGTGAGTGATCAGTTTGCCTGCTACAGGACCCTCTTCGCCGTGATAGGTGATGACATCACCCTTTTTGAGGGTAGAGGGCTCAACATCTTTAATCATAATGATATCGCCGATATTAAGTTCCGGTTCCATACTTTCGGATGAAACTCTGAGCATTGTATGCCCCAGTATTGTTGGTGTATTACCCGAAATTCTTGCCAGTAGTACATAAATAAGTACCAGCACAAAGAAGATAAGGATTATTGAGCCAACAATTCGTTTTATTTTTTGAAACATAGGGGAGAATCTCCTTAAGAGAATTTAACCAACTGTGTGTAGCTTAGTTATTAGTGAAGTGGATGTCAGTAATGGAGAATGTACGGGTTTTATCGGGAGAAGTACTGTAAACACTCCATTCGATATTGGTAATACCTTTTTTAATCTCGATACCGGACAGAACAGGTACCCAACTAACAGTATGCATTTGAGTGGTTTTATCAGCAGCATCTTTTGTGCTGATAGATCCGGCCTTTGTAACAGGAGTTGTAACACCAACATGCATACTTGTATTAAGCTCTGTGTGGTATATAACATCAATAAACAAGCTTGTGTTAGTAGTTACGTCACTGGTATTGGTGACAACTGTCTTAAAGTAATACACATCGTCAGGGGAAAGTTCAATTTCCGCTGTAGAGGTAATGGGAGTTGTTTCGTCATAAATAACATTACCCTGTTTGTTGAACAAAGCATTGCCCGAACCATCAATATCAGCAGCGTATGTGACAGCTGTGCAGCTGTTGCCGTTGATGTAGTAGGTGGGAGTTTCCAACTTGAGCGCTGTCCAGTAAGAAATACCATTATTCAGTTCAGTAGCGGTGGTCATATATGCGCCGCCTTCTTCGGCAGGACGGGTGGACCAGGAGAACGTGTTACAGATGATTGTCAATGTGAACATCAGTATAAGCACAAACTGAAGTTTTACAAATCTTTTAGTTGTCATGGTCTCACCGTCCTTTCGTTGTTATTTTATGGTGTTCTGATTAATGTTCGTAGCTGATACATCCCAAGAGCCTACTGTGTGTGCAGTACCGGAACCGCCATTTACGTAGAAGCCCTTCAGATCTTTCAGAACGGAGGTGGTTGTCATATCTTTTGTTTGTTTACCATTACCACCGTTATTGAAAATGATAGCTGTCATAGAATTGGGAAGAAGAGCTACGTAAATATCCTCATTACCATTATTCATAACTTTTGTCATTTTCTGACCAGGCCAACCGTTGTTATTGGAAGTGTTTGATGTTGTCCACCAATAAAGGTGGATATTGCTCCAGGTATAATTGGTAGCATTTGTAAAGTAAATACGTTTGTAGTTCAGAGAATCCTTCCACTCAAGCATGCTAGCACTTGTTGCAATAGCATAAGATTCACCGCTTGTATTTCTACCCGATGTGGTTGTCCAGGTATTCTTAGAGCTATCTTTGAATGTAATGTCAACAGAGCTGCTTGTAATTGCAGATGTTGTCCAGGTAAGGTTATCGTTTCCCTTTGTAAGACTTACTGTGAAGGGAATTCTGTAAGTTACGCCGCCTTCTTTTATCTCATGCTTGAATGTAGCACTGAGAGAAGTAAGGTTCTTGTCGTAATGCTTAAAGCTGATCTTATTACCTGATGTAGTAATCTTGGAATAGAACAGACCCTTGCCTGCAGTATCTGTAGTGTAGTAGTAAGGTTTCTCTGCAGATCTGGGATAGGGGAGTTCGTTGTTGTTTGCAATCCAGGTGTTTCCGTTGTTGTCAGTGAATGTAACAATGGATTTTCCATCGGGAATGATGTTTGTATAGAACATTCCGTCTGATCCCTTGGTCATTTCTATCTTGGTAGTATAGTTCTCGTTAGTATAAGAAACTGTTACGCTTGTTGTGTCTGAAGAAGGCACAAAGTAAGTTGTGTAGGTACCTCTAAGGTCGATATCGCCCCAACGGCCATATTTGCCATTACCGGTAGTATTTCCTACACCAGAACCACTGTTATCTATGCTGCAAGTCATATAGTGGTTATTATCGTAGAAATTTACAATAGCGTTTACGTTCAGTGTGTTGTAAGTTGCCCAGTCGATGTTCTGGATACCAAAGTTAACGTCAAGCGGAAGCTTTATGGCTTTATTGATTTCGCGTCTGTTCCAGATAGTAATATTCTTTGTTCCTGTAGGTCTTTGTTCAAAAGCCATATAGTAAAGGTTGCTTTTGCCTGATACAGGAGTAAGAGCCATACCACTTGTGGGCCAGAAGTCCTGAGAAGGATTATACTTTGTTCTGTCGTAAGAACTACTGGTGTATTTTGCATTATCAGAACTTGTGTAGGAGATAGTAGGTTCATATCTGCCATTATGGAACTTATCTGCTATACTGCTGTTTACAGAGAGATAGAGAATAAAGGTTTTATCTGTACCTAACGAGCTGTTTGATGCATTGGATTCAGTGGCTCGATAAACAGTTTCGCTGCCTCTGTAGTCACCGTTCCAATAGTTAAAGGTTACATATTTATCAGATGTGTTTTTGCCCTGTCTTAAGAACTTAACAAAGTCTACATCTGATGGGATGTAACAGGACCAGGAGTTTTTGGTGTTGTGATCCTTTGTGGGTTCACTAGTCATATAGTATTCAAGAATTCGGTTGTCATATACAATGTTAACCGACATATCGATTTTATTGCCTTTATCGTCCTTGTTAGCAATCCATCCATCAGTTGTGTAATCTCTGAAATAGATTAACTCAACATCAGCATCTGACATACCCCATACACAAACTTTTTTACCAAGCATAGTGATTTCTGTTTGGTTACCTCTGTTTGTTGCTTGCCATCTATTGGCGTTAGAATCGTTGACATTATCTTTTAATCTGTGAATAAACTCACAGTTTTGAAGAGCATTGGGGATAGTACCTGTCCAGGTATGGGCTTCAGCATCATAGGTGAGCTCATACTGGCGGTTGTTGCTATTGCCGTCAGCGTTTCTTACGTAGAGTGCAGTAGCTTTGTTGCTGCTGTTTTTGTCATCAATCCACCGGTCTGCTGTGTAGTCATAAACAGTAATCTGCTGAGAAATTGACCAGGTAGAGCAGAGCCTGATTGTAAAAGAAACTGTCTCGCCTGCGTGTATGTAGGTTGCATAGTCAGGATCTAAAGCATCTACCCACACAGAGCAGGTGATAGTCTTAACTTCGCCTTGTTCAAGGTGGAAGAGAGCTTCTGTATACTCGTGATTTGTGGAGTAAATATATCTCTGATAATTTTCGATCTTACTTTCAGTAGCGAGAACAGGTTTGTTTTCACTGGTAATAGAAGAAATAGATTTAAGCATTGAATAATCTCTTTTATCATTGTCGAGCGCAGAAGCACACAGAATTCGTGTTGCTCTGCCGTCACTGAAAGCAATACGATAGGGGGAAACATCAACACCTGTCTTTGTTTCACCTTTGATCAGAATTCTGGGAGCGAGTTCAGAGAGGTAGATGTCCGTAGGACCATCGGGAGAAGAAAGGTTAAACTCAAAACGGATAATGTTGGCATTGATATCTTCAGGGCCCAGCTGACGGAACTTGGCATTATTGCTGCCTGCGGTTCCCTCATATAGTGCATAGAAATTCTTTGCATCTGCACTTGAAACAGGGGAGAGTCGCACTTCTTTCTGTGCATCAAAATATCCGGTCAGATCAATAACTTCGTTATATGTTGTGTCTGAAGCTGATTTGTTTTC
>CALEIO010000200.1 GCA_937875885.1 uncultured Clostridia bacterium
TTTTGGATTATTAAGAAATAAAAAATAAACTGTAGGGGTCGCAGTCTTCGGCGATCCACACTTCAAAGAAATTACTAAAAATATAAAGAATGGAGAATAATATGGACCTAAATAAACCATTGGCATATAGAATGCGACCAACTACATTAGAAGAATTTGTAGGACAACAACATATAGTCGGCGAAGGCGCAATACTGCGGAAAATGGTAGAATCCGGCAAAATACTGTCGTTCATTCTATGGGGCCCTCCGGGAACAGGCAAGACCACCGTAGCCCGCCTATTGGCTTCAATATACAAAGATTTAGGCGTACTTAAAAAAGGACATCTTGTAGAAGTCGATCGCTCCGACCTTGTTGCAGAATACGTCGGACAGACAGCGATTAAAACCAACAAAGTAATCGACTCTGCCCTCGACGGCATTTTATTCATCGACGAAGCATATACATTAGCCACAGGCAACAACATGGACTATGGAAATGAAGCAATCGCGACCCTCCTAAAACGCATGGAAGACAATCGCGATCGATTAGTAGTCATACTTGCTGGTTATCCATCAAATATGCACCAATTTATCGACTCCAACCCGGGACTACAATCTCGTTTTAGCCGATACATTGAATTTGAAGACTATTCTGCACAACAATTAGAAGAAATATTTTCAAATATAATACAATATATGCAGGAAGATAAAAGTACAAAAGTGAAATTTGTTTTGGATAAAAGGAATGATTTTATCTAATATTAATGTTAATATAGAATAAATGAGGTGATGCAATGGCAAACTCTGAAAAAGATGTTGTTCTTCAGGATATGGAAGAATTAGTAAATCGTGAATTTGTTCCTTTTGAAAAACTCAGAAATAAAGCGGTTCTTATTACAGGTGCTACAGGTATGCTGGCTTATTACTTTACCTTGACACTTATGCATCTGAATCTGACACGTGACTATAACACAAAGGTAATTGCCCTTGTGCGAAACAAAGAAAAAGCACAGGCAAAGTTTGCAGGTTTTATGGAGAATCCTCTTTTTGAGATTCTTGCGCAGGATGTATGCGACCCTATCGCTTATGATGGTGCTGTAGATTACATTTTCCACGCTGCAGGCGCTTGCAGTCCTTATTTCATCAAGCACAACCCCACAGGCATCATTGCAGCCAACACACAGGGTACAGTAAATGTTCTGGAGTTTGCAAGAAAGAAGAATGTTACCAACATTATCTATCCCTCCACTCGCGAGATTTACGGCAAGGTAGAGGGTGTTGAGTTTATCAAAGAAACAGATATGGGTGTGTTTGACCCTCTTGATGCACGCTCATGCTACCCCGAGAGCAAGAGAATTGCAGAAACAATTCTCAAGAGCTATCTTGTGCAGCACGGAGTACCCTTTACTGTTTTAAGAATTGCTCACTCCTATGGTCCCGGTATGATTATTGACAGCGACGGCAGAGTTATGTCTGACTTTATCAGCGATGCAGTTAACTCCAGAAACATTGTTCTCAAGAGCGAGGGCCTTGCATTGAGAGCATTCTGCTATGTAACCGATGCAGTAGCTGCTATTTTCCTTGCAATGCTCAACGGCGAATGTGGCGGAGTTTATAACCTTGCAAATGAAACAGAGCCTACACCTATCCGTGACGTGGCACAGATGCTGGCAGATTTATTCCCCGAAAGGAATATAAAAGTTATCTTTGACATTGCAGAGAATACCGGTGCATACTGCAACTATGCAAGAGTTGGTCTGGATACAGCAAAGCTTGAAGCTCTGGGTTGGAATCCCGAGGTTAAGCTTATTGATGGCCTCAGACGTACTGTGGTAAGCTTTGACTGATAAATAAACTCTACATAAAGAAAACAGCCTTCCGTTTTGGAGGGCTGTTTTTGTGTATGTGTCAGTTGTTTTTTGTGGGATAAATGTCGTAGTCACAGCTGTAGTAGCGATGGCTGCGCTTTCTTATTATTTTAGGCTTGTAATCTTCTGCTGTGATTCCTTCAAAGATGATTTTTTCAGGCTCAACGTTATGGTTGATGCGCTCTTCTTCGGGAGGGAGCTGCATATAGTCGCCAAACATATGAGTGAGCAGAGTGTGATATTCAGAGGGAGCACGTACAGTCAGTCCCTCAAACTCAACATCACAGCCGTCACCCCACCATTTTTCGGGAGCAATCTCCATAGGATATCCGTGGAATCCGCTGAGAGAAGCAAGGCTGCGCTTTTTTGAAAGTGCACAGGAAAGTTTGCCCAGAAGATTGCGCAGAGAAAGCAGAAGCCACTTGGGCAGAATACACTGCATAAGTCTGAATGTGACAATAAAGGGCAGACTCATATTTTTGTAGAGAAACTCTGTTGTCTTTTCTTTGGAGCAAATGAAACCTGTCAGACAGCTGAATCCGCGGAAGAAAATCTTCTGCAGAATTTTGCATTCGGGGATATAGTCCAGGGGAAAAATATCCATAAAAATACCCTTGTGCAGATTGGTATGCTCAAACTTGTCTTCGCCAAAGTAAGTGCCGTTTTTGCGGAGCTTTGCATAGTAAAAATAGCAGTCTTTTTCGGTTTTCTGTGTTTGCAGAAAATAGTTTTCACCGAACTCTTCTTTTGCTATTTTGCAGAGCTTGTTGAAGTCTTTTCTCGGCATTGACACGTCAATGTCATCATCCCAGGGGATGAAGCCCTTGTGCCTTACAGCACCGATAAGAGTACCTCCCACCACATAGTAGCGCAGGTTGTGCTTTCTGCACACCCTGTCAAGCTCCTTGAGGATCTCAAGTTCTGTAAGCTGGAGTTTTCTCAGCACACAATCTTTTTCCTCCTGCTCCTTTAATGCTTTTGCAAGATTTTCTTTAAGAGCAGACTCGAAAGTTTCGGCGTCTGCATTCTTTGTAAGCAGGTCAAGAGAGCATTGTGTTGCTGTGTTTATAAAGTTTTCTGAATTGAATTTGATGGTTTCAGCCATTTGGAACAACTCCGTAAGTAAAGTATTTTAACTAAAAAAACAGATTGGTTGTTAGTATATATGTACAGCCTGATAGTGATTGTTGTGCACTATTGACTTTTGGGCAATTCGTATGTAAAATTATTAAACGGAATATGAGTTAGAGGAAAGGTGTAAAATATGTCTTCCGTACTTAAAAGTGCTTTAGTTCAGGGTATATTTTTTCTGTCAATCAGAAAGAATATAGATGCCTTTGTGGGCAAAGTAAGCCGCAAACTTTTTTACAGAAAAGGTAAAATTGATAATAACAAACTTTTTGTTATGACTTTCGACAATGACTATACCTGCAATGCAAGATATGTTGTTGACGAAATATTACGACAGAAACTGCCTATTGATATTGTATGGGCAGGAAGCAAACTGACAATGGAATCAAACAAATTCCCTTATGGAGTAAGAGTTGTAAGACGTGCAAGCTCTGAAATGTATGAAGAACAGGCAAGTGCAAAGGTGTGGCTTGATAATGCTCTTAATTGCCTTTGGTATGATATGCCCAAAAAGAAGGGTCAGGTATATATCAACACCTGGCACGGCAGTATGGGAATCAAGAAGCTTCAGGGTGACCCCAACTGGATGTCCTATGCTAAAAAGTGCAACAAGATGACAGACTATATGGTTGCCAACAGCACCTTTGAAGAAGATGTGTACCGCACAACATTCTGGCCTGAAACCCCTATCTGGAAATGCGGACACGCTCGTAATGATATTCTGTTTGATAAAAATGCTGCAGAGAATCTGAGAGAAGAGGTTGCAGACTATTTTGAGATAGACACAAACAAAAAGCTGCTTCTTTATGCACCCACATTCAGAGATACAGGTGACGTAACCTGTTACAATATCAACTACAAGGCTCTTAAGAAATCTTTGGAGCAGAAGTATGGCGGCGAGTGGGTTATCCTTGTACGAATGCACTACAAAAACCGCACAGGTGCAGCGGCATTCAAACAGACATCCTGGCTCAAAGATGCAGGCAATTATCCCGATATGCAGAAGCTGATTGCTGTAGCTGATTTTGGCATTACAGACTATTCAAGCTGGGCATACGATTATGTGCTTACCCGTCGTCCTATGATTCTTTACGCTCCCGATGCCAAAGAGTATGAGGGTGGCAGAGGACTTTATTATTCTCTGGAAGAAACTCCTTTCCCCGTTGTAGCTGATAACGAGGGTCTTAACAGAGAAGTACTTGCATTTGATGACAGTACATATCAGCCCAAAATTGATGCATTCCTTGAAGCAAGAGGCTGCTATGAAAACGGTACTGCTGCAAAGCAGATTGTAGAGCATATCAAGGAAATAATGAATATTGCTCAGTAAGAAAATTATAGCATATAGACATTGCTAAATCAAGAATTATGTGAGAACGCAGAACATACGCTGCGTTCTCATTTTTATTTTGAATAAGAAAAACGCCTCTGACAATAATAAGGTTGGAGGTGTTTTTTGTATGAAAAGATACAGTTATCAGAAAAACAAAAAAAGCCGTAAGGAGAAGATTGGTTTCTTGACTGCTTTTTCAATATGTCTTGTGGCTGTGGGTCTGGCACTGTGGTCCACATATTCAAGCATCGGTGGATTTGAAAATCAGAACATTACCGAGCCCACATACATTGCATATTATCCCCCTACAGAGGCTGTTGATAATGAAATGACGGGTGTTACTGTAACTGAAGCAGAGTCCACAGAAGCCGAAACAGAACCAGAGGAGACAACAGAGCAGCCTGAAACAACAACTCCTGCAGAAGTGTACACAGGTGACAGCGAAAGTCTGCAGACAATGCTTCAGGTTTCTGCAAGTCTTGATTATCCCGTTAATTCCGGAAAAGTGCTCAAAGAGTATTCCGAAGATGCGGTGTACAGCATCACAATGGGAGACTACAGAGCTCATACGGGTGTAGACTTCAAGGCTGACATGGAAGAAAACGTTCTTGCTATGGTAGACGGTACGGTTGAAGAAATCTACACAGATGGTATGTATGGAAACGTGATCAAGGTTAAAAACGGAAACTTTGCGGTATATTATTGCGGAGTTTCGGATACAATATACTGTGTAGAAGGCTCGCAGATACAAAGAGGGGATATCATTGCCAAAGTAGGCGAGATTCCTTGCGAGTCAGAGGACGATGACCACATTCACATTGAAATAAGAGTAGGGGATAAGTATATTGACCCGCTGCTGATTATTTCAAGCGATGACTAAAGTGTGCTGTAAATGGCTCCGATGCTCGGCGCTTAATACTGCCCTCGTTTCGTTTTAGGGGCAAAAAAGGGACTGACATTTTATAGTGTCAGTCCCTTTTGCTGTGTTAATTTTATTCCAGTTCAAATGCACCTGTGTAAAGCTTATAGTATTTGCCTTTTTCTTCCAAAAGAGTATCGTGGTCGCCTTTTTCGATTATTTCGCCGTTT
>CALEIO010000201.1 GCA_937875885.1 uncultured Clostridia bacterium
CTCATTTGTGTGCTTACCTTCTCACTGGCCAGAGTCTTGACCATACCGATCAACAATGCACCTACCTGAACAGACACATAGAAGATCAGCACAGCCCAGAATAGCCGCATACTCTGGCTGGGAATCACTTCGTTATAAATGGCATGGGTAATGCGGGGGGACAGCATCCCCACCAGCGTGGTCAGCGCCATTTTGGTAGGTCTGCTGCTGTTCTTCCTTCCCGGCAAGGCTCAGGTTCTCACATGGAAAGACTTTACACGCAGTGTAAGCCTTGAGGCATTCATCCTCAGCGTTAACAAGCTTGCAGAAGCTGCAAATACAAAGATCACATTCCTTATCTCTGCTGCAGAGACAGACCTTCCCGAGGGTATCAAGGCAGTTTGCCAGGAGCTCTGATTAATTCCTACATAACCTATGAAGTGCCGTAGTTTTACTGCGGCACTTTTTCTGTATTTCGTAGCGAAGTTTCCCGCAGATACAAGATGTGTATGTTTTTTTGCACAATATATAACTAAAACCTTGCTAAAACCGATAAATATCAGCAATTTCTATATTGACAAAACATATCTTACGGGATATAATATTAAACGATGTTTTATTATGCGTCATTGTGCATTTAGAGGTGTTTTATGGTATTAGACCTTAGAGAAGTTTTCGAACGCGACGGAGCTGCTAAGACAGTCAGCTTCGAACTGGCAATCAGCGATATCGAGATAGACTCAGGACATCCATTCAACTCTCCTGCCCAGGTGACTGCAACAGCCTCAAACAAGACAGGCATAGTTCGTTTGTATGTTGATGTTAACTTTGACTACAGCCGTCCTTGCGACCGTTGTATGAAAGAACTCTCAACTACTATGGAGTATTCCTTTGAACACAGGCTTATTGCTTCACTTTGCGGTGATGATGACGGTGACTATATTGAAACACCCGATTTTAGTCTTGAACTGGACGAATTAGTAATAAGTGACATTCTTCTGGAGCTTCCTTTGAAGTATCTTTGCAGTGAAGATTGCGAGGGCTTGTGTCCCAAATGTGGACAGAACCTTAACCAGGGGGAATGTTCCTGCGATACACGCACTATCGACCCCAGACTTGAGGCACTTAAGCAACTACTTGATTAACTTTTAACATAAGGAGGACTGTAAGAAATGGCAGTACCAAAGAACAAACATTCACAGGCAAGAAGAGACAAAAGACGTTCAAACGTTTGGAAGCTGGACGCTCCCGCTCTGAGCACATGCCCCAACTGCGGTGAGTTCAAAGCTCCTCACAAGGTATGCGCTAACTGCGGTATGTACAACGGCAGACA
This sequence comes from uncultured Clostridia bacterium, assembly GCA_937875885.1. Taxonomy (GTDB): domain Bacteria; phylum Bacillota; class Clostridia; order Oscillospirales; family Acutalibacteraceae; genus Ruminococcoides. Next base: position 1,313 of record CALEIO010000201.1, read on the forward strand.
GGTTATCGCTAAAGAGGACTAATCTTTAGCTCTCCCAATGCTCTGTAAGACAAAAGATACAAGGCGGCAGTGTGCAACTGTCCGCCCTTTTGTTTTTTATAGACTCACTTTTCAGGAGGTGGTATTTTGGCAGTTAAAATTTCAGATGTAACTGTGAATTCAGCGGCTTATCGCAGCGGAATCCGCGGGGGAGATATACTGGTTTCTATTGATGGACACGAAATAGTTGATGTGCTGGATTACCGCTTCTATCAGCTTGAGCGTGAGTTGGATGTGGAGTATATTTCTGATGGAGAAACAAAACAAGCCCATATCCGTAAACCCGAATACGATGAATTAGGTCTGGAGTTTGATTCTTATCTTATGGATAAAGAGCGCTCCTGCCGCAATAAATGCATCTTCTGCTTTATAGACCAGATGCCTAAAGGCATGAGAGAGACTCTGTATTTTAAGGATGATGACAGCCGACTTTCTTTTCTTTTCGGCAATTACATCACCCTGACAAATCTGACAGAGCACGAGATTGAACGTATTATTTCTATGCATATCAGTCCAGTTAATGTATCTGTGCACACCACTAACCCCGAGCTTCGCTGTATGATGATGAATAATCGCTTTGCAGGTGAATCTCTGGGTATTATGAAGCGTTTTGCAGATGCAGGAATCGTTTTGAATTGTCAGCTTGTTATCTGTCCGGGTATTAATGATGGAGAAGAGCTCAGACGTTCACTTTCTGACCTGAAAGCTATGAATGTCAATTCAGTAGCTATTGTGCCCGTAGGTCTTACCGACCACAGAGAGGGACTCTATCCCTTGAAGCCTTTTGATAAAGATACAGCTTGTCAGGTGATTGACATTGTTGAAGAGTTTTCATCAAAATGTCTTGCAGAGTGCGGCAGAAGAATCGCTTTTGCAGCAGATGAGCTCTATATAAAAGCAGAAAGAGAACTTCCTGATTCGGAGTTTTATGAGGACTATCCTTGCCTTGAAAATGGTGTGGGACTTATAGCTCTGCAAAAAGAAGAGTTTTCTTATGCTCTCGAGGACGCCGAGGCTGATGAATCTCTGGACAGAGTTAAAACTATCGCCTGTGGAGTAAGCGCAGCACCTTTTTTAAGTGAGCTTGCAGCTTCTATGGGCGAAAAATTCCCCAATGTACGTGTAAACGTAAACCCCATTGTCAATCATTTCTTCGGAACAATGATTAACGTATCGGGTCTTATAGTAGGAAAAGACCTTATCGCACAGCTTTCAGGCAAAGAATTAGGCACAGAGCTTCTGATTCCTGTATGTATGCTCAGAAGCGGCGAGGAAGTTTTCCTTGATGATGTAACGGTTTCTCAGGTTGAAGAAGCTTTGAATGTGAAAGTAACAGCAGTAGACAACACAGGTGATGCTTTGTTGGCTGCTATTATAGATTAATTTTCCTTTATAACGAAAGGAGTTGAGAATATGGCAAAACCCGTAATTGCTATTGTAGGCAGACCTAACGTAGGTAAATCTACTTTGTTCAATAAGCTTACAGGTAGCAGAATCTCAATTGTAGATGATACTCCGGGTGTTACCAGAGACAGAATCTATGGCGAGGTAGAGTGGCTTGGCAGACATGCTACTCTCATCGACACAGGTGGTATCGAACCTCATTCGGATGATATCATCCTTACACAGATGCGCCGTCAGGCACAGCTTGCTATCGAGACAGCTGACGTAACAATCCTTGTTACAGATGTTCGTTCAGGTATGGTTGCAACTGACGTTGATGTAGCCCAGATGCTTCAGAAGAGCGGCAAACCCGTTGTGCTATGTGTAAATAAGTGTGACCGAATAGGTGAACCCGACCCTGATTTCTATGAGTTCTATAACCTTGGTCTTGGTGAACCCATTCAGGTTTCTTCTGTTCACGGTCACGGCACCGGCGATTTGCTTGATGCAGTTTTTGAGCTTATCCCCGAGAGTGAATATGT
>CALEIO010000202.1 GCA_937875885.1 uncultured Clostridia bacterium
GTCTACGCCTTCTTCAAATGAAAGCTTCTTATCTCCGCCCATATCGTATCTCTGCCAGTTTCTTGCTCTGTTTGAGCCTTCGCCCCAATACTCCTTAACGTATGTGCCGTTGATGTTGAGCTTGGGTGTGGGGCTTTCGTCGAATCTTGCAAAGTATCTGCCGAGCATCATAAAGTCTGCACCCATAGCAAGTGCAAGAGTCATGTGATAGTCGTGAACAATACCGCCGTCGGAGCAAATTGGAATGTAGATACCTGTCTTCTCAAAATACTCATCTCTTGCTGCTGCAACCTCGATAAGAGCTGTTGCCTGACCTCTGCCAATACCCTTTGTCTCACGTGTAATACAGATGGAGCCACCGCCGATACCAACCTTGATAAAGTCTGCACCTGCCTCTGCAAGGAACATAAAGCCTTCGCGGTCTACAACGTTACCTGCGCCAACCTTAACTGTGTCGCCGTATTTTGCACGGATAAAATCAAGAGTCTTCTTCTGCCAGCAGGTGTAACCCTCTGAAGAGTCGATGCAGAGTACGTCTGCGCCTGCTTCTACCAGAGCGGGAACTCTCTTTTCATAGTCGAGAGTGTTGATACCTGCACCTACAACGAATCTCTTCTGGGAATCCAGAACCTCGTTGGGGTTCTCTTTGTGAGAAGAATAGTCCTTGCGGAATACAAAGTAAAGAAGCTGACCCTGCTCGTTTACAATGGGGAGAGAGTTGAGCTTGTGCTCCCAGATGATATCGTTGGCTTCCTTGAGAGTTGTGGTCTCGGGAGCTGTGATAAGATTCTCAAGAGGAGTCATAAAGTCTGCAACCTTCTCGTCTGCAGACATACGGCTTACTCTGTAATCTCTGCCTGTAACAATACCAAGCAGCTTACCGCTTGCTGTGCCGTCTGTTGTAACAGCCATTGTGCTGTGGCCTGTGAGCTCGTAAAGTTCGAGTACATCTGCCAGAGTTGCTTCGGGAGAAAGGTTGGAATCACTTACAACAAAACCTGCTTTGTAATTCTTAACTCTTGCTACCATAGCTGCCTCGTCCTCGATAGACTGGGAGCCGTAGATAAAGGAAACACCGCCCTCTTTTGCAAGAGCGATAGCCATTGTGTCGTTAGAAACTGACTGCATAATTGCAGAAACCATAGGGATGTTGAGCTTGATTGCGGGCTCTTCCTGTCCCTTTCTGAACTTGGTCAGAGGTGTGCTTAAAGATACGTTAGCGGGAATGCACTCCTCGGATGTGTATCCGGGAACAAGCAGGTACTCGCTGAATGTTCTTGAAGGCTCGTTAAAATAGTATGCCATAATTAATCCTCCTCATTATAGTATTCTCGATTGTCGGGAAATAAATATTTTTACTATGTTACTGCAAAAGGTCCCAAAAGTCAATACGTTTTTTGCATATTCTGAGACCTTTTGCAAGGTATTTTTTGTTAATTACTTAAAGTAGTCTACTGCTGCACGGAAGATGCCCATATCAGAGTTGCCGGGAACGTTCTTGTAAAGGCCGTTGCCAACACGTTCACAGTGACCCATCTTACCGAATACACGTCCGTCGGGAGATGTGATACCCTCGATAGCGTATGCGGAGTTGTTGGGGTTGAACTGGATATCTGCTGTAGCATTGCCCTCAAGGTCAACGTACTGTGTAGCAACCTGACCGTTTGCAATGAGTTTCTGGATAACCTCATCGTTTGCAAGGAAGCGACCCTCACCGTGAGAGATAGCTGTAAGGTATGTCTCGCCAACGGGAGAATACTTGAGCCAGGGAGAAAGGTTGGAAGCAACACGAACGTTAACAAGCTTTGACTGGTGACGTCCTATTGTGTTGTATGTAAGTGTGGGGCAATTCTCGTCTGTATCCACAATCTCACCGAAGGGTACAAGACCCAGCTTGATGAGCGCCTGGAAGCCGTTGCAGATACCGCACATAAGACCATCGCGGTTCTTGAGAAGCTCGTGAACCTGCTCTGTAACAGCCTTGTTTCTGAAGAATGCTGTGATGAACTTACCGGAACCGTCAGGCTCGTCACCGCCGGAGAAACCACCGGGGATGAATACCATCTGTGCGCTCTTGAGCTGATTTGCAAAATACTCAACAGACTCTGTAACAGCTGCAGGGCTTAAGTTCTTGATAACAATAATCTCTGCCTCTGCGCCTGCATCACGCATAACCTTTGCGGAGTCAAACTCACAGTTTGTGCCGGGGAATACAGGAATAAGCACCTTAGGTTTGGCTACCTTAATAGCGGGAGCAACTCTG
>CALEIO010000203.1 GCA_937875885.1 uncultured Clostridia bacterium
AGTTTGCTTATACTTACTGTAAAGTAATTTATATTCATCGCTGTTAGGCGCATAAGTCTTGTTCTTACCAACTATTTTTTCAGTTGCACTTTCTACGCTACTAAAAACCCCTACGCTTACGCCTGCAAAAACTGCACTGCCTAAGCACGCCGTTTCATTTTCATTGAGCGTTACGATGGTTTTTTCAAGAACGTTGCTTTTGAACAGCTTAAGAAAAAGCTGGATGCAGAGGGACTTTTTGATGTCAGATACAAGAAATCACTACCTGAATATCCGAAGACTATTTCGGTTATAACTTCTCCCACGGGAGCAGCACTTCAGGATATCCGCAACATTTTGTCCCGTCGATGGCCCTATGCTGAAGTTCAGGTTGTACCTGTACTTGTTCAGGGTGACGAAGCCGCGGCAATGCTTGTTAATGCCGTAAACAAAGTTGACGCTGAAGGTCTTTCTGATGTGATAATCATTGGCAGAGGCGGAGGCTCTATCGAGGATTTGTGGGCTTTCAATGATGAAAATCTTGCCCGTGCAATCTTTGCCTGCAAAATTCCCGTTATTTCTGCTGTTGGCCACGAAACCGATTTTACAATCTGCGATTTTGTGTCAGATATGCGTGCTCCTACTCCGTCAGCAGCCGCAGAACTTGCAACTCCTGACAGATTTACACAGCTTGAGTTGCTTTCAAAAATCAAACAATCTATTATATCTTCAAGCGGAAAACTCCTTGAACTCAGACAAAACGAATTGGAAGAGTTTGCCCGAATGCTCAAAGATAAAGACCCGGCACTCAAATTCACAGATATGTTATCAGACTTTGATGTTTGCAAAGAAAAACTTGTGTTTTCTTCTGAACGTGTTCTTTCAGAAAAGGGAGCTATTCTTGAGCAGCTTAAAATGCGACTTTTCGCTTTGAATCCTGCAGAAATTCTTCGCAGAGGATATTCTGTGGTAACTCATAATGATAAGACAGTAACATCGAAGGTACAGATATCATCAGGTGATAAGGTGAAAATCATCCTTTCTGACGGTGATGTTACAGCAACTGTTGACTGATAATTAATGTTTTTATAAGGAGGTGTGTCCTGTGTCTTTTGCCCATTTACATGTCCATAGTGAATACAGTTTGCTCGATGGTGCCTGCAGAATCAAAAATCTGGTTTCCGCAGTAAAGGAAGCAGGGCAGACCGCCGTTGCAATTACAGACCACGGCGCTATGTATGGCGTAATTGAATTTTGGCGTGAATGTAAAAAGCAGGGGATTCATCCTGTAATCGGTTGCGAAGTTTATGTTGCACCTCGTTCACGTTTTGATAAGACTCCCGAGATTGACAGAGAGTATTATCATATGGTACTTTTGTGCGAAAACAACACAGGTTACCAAAATCTTATGAAACTTGTATCAGCAGGTTTTACAGAGGGCTTTTATGTTAAGCCCAGAATTGATGATGAGATGCTTCAGAAGCACCACGAGGGTCTTATATGCTTGTCTGCTTGCCTTGCAGGCGAGATTCCCCGCAAACTTTCAGCTGGGAATTATGCCGGTGCCAAAGAAAAAGCATTGTTTTATCAGTCTGTTTTCGGAAAAGATAATTTCTTTATTGAACTTCAGAATCACGGAATAAGAGAGCAGATTGAGGTTAACTCCCAGCTTGTAAAGCTTTCACGTGAGATTGGTGCAGAGCTTGTTGTTACAAACGACTGTCATTATGTCAGAGCTGAAGATTCAAGAATGCATTCCATTCTTATGTGTATTCAGACCAACCATACCATTCACGATGAAGACAGAATGGCATTCGAAACAGATGAATTCTATGTTAAAACCGAGGAGCAGATGAGAGCCTTGCTTCCTGATTATCCCCAGGCTTTTGACAATACCCAGAAAATTTCTGAAAGATGTAACGTAGAATTTGAATTCGGAAAAAGAAAGTTACCTGTTTTTGATGTGCCTGACGGAGAAAATCACTATGATTACTTCCGCAGACAATGCTATACAGGTTTGTATAAATACTATGGTCAGAATCCCGATCGTTCTATTGTTGACAGACTCGAGTTTGAGCTTAAGACAATTAATGAAATGGGGTTTGTAGACTATTATCTGATCGTTAACGATTTTATTCAGTATGCCAAAAGCCAGGGGATTCCCGTAGGTCCCGGCAGAGGCTCGGGTGCAGGGTCCTTGTGTGCATATTGTATCGGCATAACGGGAATTGATCCCATAAAATACAATTTGTTGTTTGAGCGTTTTCTTAATCCCGAACGAGTGTCAATGCCTGATTTTGACATTGATTTCTGTAAGGACAGACGCTCGGAGGTTATTGATTACGTAATAAGAAAATACGGTTATTCTAATGTTGCCCAGATTATTGCTTTCGGTACAATGGCTGCTAAAGGTGTTGTACGCGATGTTGGCAGAGCTCTGGGTCTTCCTTACAGCACATGCGATACAGTTGCAAAGCTCATTCCCTTTGAGCTTAATATGACTCTATCAAAAGCTCTTTCTATAAGCAAAGAACTTAAAGAAAGATACGATACAGATCCGCAGATAAAAGAACTCATCGACCTTTCTATGGGTCTTGAGGGTATGCCTCGACATGCAACAACCCATGCGGCTGGTGTTATTATTTCAGACAGACCTGTGTCCGACTACGTACCTCTTGCAAAGAATGACGAGCAGGTTGTAACTCAGTTTACAATGACAACTCTTGAGGAGTTAGGACTTCTTAAGATGGATTTCCTCGGTCTTCGCAATCTTACTGTAATAAGCGATGCAGTAAAGTTAATCCGCAGTATCAATCCCGATTTCTCACTTGATGATATCAAGGAAGGGGACAAGGATGTTTACAATATGGTGGCTCAGGGTAATACAGAAGGTGTATTCCAGTTTGAGTCCCAGGGTATGAAGAATGTTCTTGTTCAGCTCAAACCTGAATCTTTGGAAGATCTT
>CALEIO010000204.1 GCA_937875885.1 uncultured Clostridia bacterium
CTGCCTGCATCCTCAAGAGCCTTTGCAAAGCTCATGGCAGGCTCCACACAAGGAACAATTCCTCTGCAGGACTGCTGGGCTGCACCCAGTGCAATCTTCTGCCATCTGTCAATTTTCTTTGCAAGGGATTTTTCGTCGGGACGGGATACGCAACGGCTTGTCACTACAGGCACAATTCTGTGCACACCAAGCTCAACCGCTTTCTGTACAATCAGATCCATCTTATCTCCCTTGGTAAGAGATTGGTAAAGTGTAACCTGCACATCTGCTTCCTGCAGACAATCAGCAGAGTTTTTCACATCAACCTGCACGCTGCCCTGGACAAAATCTGCTATCTCGCAAAGATACTCCTTGCCGTCCCACACCAGAGTCAGCTGTTCGCCCTTTCTCATTCTCAAGGATTTCTCAATATGCTTTGCATCCTCACCGGTAATCAGATAAGTGTTGCCGTCTATTCTTTCTTCTGCGAAAAACCAAGCCATACAAACGCTCCCGAAACTTCCCCAGCATCAAAACAAAAAGGAAGTTGATATATACACTATAAATATATCAAAAAATCCCCTTTATTGCAATATTCATCTTCAAATGATAAAATAAATTTGTATGCTATATTTTCTTCCTACCATAATTATATTGTTATTATAAGAAAACCACGTAATCATTCCGAGGTGTTTATATGAATTATACCGTTATTACAGAAGAAGATTTTATGAATAAACTTAAAAGCGAGGGCATCTCTCCCGAAGCCCTCCCCTCTCTGCTTGCAGAAAAACTCAAATGCAAAAGGATGAAAGTTTCCGTTGCCGAAAGCTGTACAGGAGGGCTTATCAGCAAAATCCTCACCGATGTATCGGGAATTTCCGAAGTTTACGATTGCGGTATCTGCTCCTATGCAAACCACGTCAAAGAAAAGCTTCTGGGTGTAGATTCAGAGGTGCTCAAGGAATTCGGTGCAGTTTCCCCACAGGTTGCAGCGCAGATGGCACAGGGTGTAAGAGCACTCGCTTCTGCCGACCTTGGCATCAGCACCACAGGCATTGCAGGACCCACAGGAGGCAGCGCACAGAAGCCCGTAGGCACAATTTTCATAGGAATCAGTACAAAAGACACCACAAATGTTATAAAGGCAGATTTTAGTGCAAATTTTAACAATAGAGATAAAAATCGCCAACTTGCAGCCCATTTGGCACTTTATTGTGGATTTTCCAGTATTTAAGCCATATTTACCCTAATTCACTTGCAATGCAAAAAGATTTATGGTAAAATTCGAAGTGATTATAGCGGTCAAATTATGACATATTCTGATAATTCGATTGCCATATTTATCAAGCACTATATATACGGAATATATATGAGTACAAACTCAACCAAAATCAAATTACTTAGCAGGAGATGATTTTATGTCAAGAGCAGCAGGTATCCTTATGCCAATCACTTCTCTGCCTTCTCCCTACGGAATCGGCACAATCGGCAAAGAGGCATACAAATTCGCTGACTTCCTGAAGAAATCCGGCCAGACAATCTGGCAGATTCTTCCCGTTGGACCCACAAGCTACGGCGACTCCCCCTACCAGTCTTTCTCAACTTATGCAGGCAACCCCTATATGATTGACCTGGATATGCTCTGCGAGGAAGGTCTCCTTCAGAAGGGTGATATGGAGGGCTACGAATACGGCAGCAACCCCGGTTATGTTGATTATGAGAAAATCTACAACTGTCGTTTCGAAATCCTTCGCAAGGCTTACGAAAACTTCAAGCTTACTGACAAAGACAGCGCTGGTCAGAAGGCGTTCCGTTCTTTCAAGAGAAAGAATGCAGGCTGGCTCAAGAACTACGCTCTCTATATGTCTGTTAAGAAGAGCTTCGGTATGAAGTCCTGGACAGAGTGGGACGACGAGAGCATCCGCCTCAGAGATGAGAAGGCTGTTACACGTTACACCAGAAAGTTCTCCGACGATATCGGTTTCTGGAGCTTTATTCAGTTCAAATTCTACGAGCAGTGGGAGAAGTTCCGTGCATACGTTAACTCCCTCGGCATTAAGATTTTAGGCGATATGCCCATCTACGTTGCAATGGACAGCGCAGACACATGGGCAAACCCCGAAGTGTTCTGGCTTGACGAAAGCCGTAACCCCGTTTGCGTTGCAGGTTGTCCTCCCGACTACTTCTCCGCAACAGGCCAGCTCTGGGGCAACCCCCTTTACAACTGGGATTACCTTAAGGAAACAGGCTACAAGTGGTGGTTTGAGCGTATCAAGGCAGCAACCGCTCTCTTCGATATCACAAGAATTGACCACTTCCGTGCTTTCGACACATACTATGCTATCCCCTTCCCCGCAGAGAACGCTATCGGCGGCTCCTGGAAAGAGGGTCCCGGCATTGAGTTCTTCAACCTGATGAATGAGCAGATTGAGAACGTAGAAATCGTAGCAGAGGACCTGGGCGACCTCACTCCCGGCGTTAAGCAGCTTCTTCTCGATTGCGGCTACCCCGGAATGAAGATTCTGGAGTTTGCATTCGGCGGCGGCAACGACAACGAGTATCTCCCCCACCTCTACCCCGAAAACTGTGTTGTTTACACAGGCACACACGACAACGATACCATCATGGGCTGGAAGGCAGAGGCTGACGAGGCGTCCATCCGTCACGCTTACGAGTACTGCCATATCTCCGACTGGGAGGGCTTCAACTGGGGTATCATCCGCACCGCTTACGAAAGCTGTGCAAAGTATGCCATCATCCCCATGCAGGATCTGCTGGGTCTTGGCTCTGAAGCAAGAATCAACACACCCTCTACCCTCGGCGGTAACTGGGAGTGGAGAATAGATGCGGCTTCTCTTACAGATGAGCTCGCAGCAAAACTTATGGAAATGGTAAACACCTACAATAGACAGGAGGGCTAAAAAATGAGTAAGATTATGGAGAATCTTGAAACTATTGCAAAAAGTGCTTATTGTAAAAATCGAAGCACCAGTAGAAGAAATCATTGTGTATCTCGAAAAGAAGATTATCACACATCCAGAAAGTGAATGTGCAGCTGCTATCAAAGAAGCAATTGCAGACGCTTATGACCGTCTCATTGCACCATCCATCGAACGTGAAATTCGTAATGACTTAACTGAAAAAGCA
>CALEIO010000205.1 GCA_937875885.1 uncultured Clostridia bacterium
GATTCGAACCCAGACAAACAGAGTCAGAGTCTGCTGTGCTACCCTTACACAATTCCGCAACGAACAGCATTAACTATTATACCCAAAATATGAGAAAAGTCAATACTATTTCGAAATTTTTTTAAGATTTTTTAGAATTTCTTTTTCGCTCTGATATCAGTGCCAAGAAAATCAAGTTTATCGCACTCACCCATCACTCTGGAAACAAATCTCTGGGAGTATGTAGCTTCCAGCTCACGGATTGTCATATTGGTGTTTATGATAACCGGTTTATTTTTAAGGAGTCTGTTATTGAATATATTATAGATTACCGATTTGGTGTACTGACTAATAAACTCTGTTCCCAGATCATCAATAATAAGAAGATCGCAATCTGTAAGTGTCTGCACAAGATGCTCTTCTTCGTTGTCATTATAATCAAAATGTGAATTCTCAAGTCTTGTAAGAATCGAAGGTGCGCTGACATAAACTGCATAATATCCCTTTTCCAGCACCTCGTTGGCAATAGCAAGAGAAAGATGAGTCTTGCCAAGACCTGTTGCACCTCGCATAAGAATGGAACGACCTGTGCCGTTAAAATTCTTTGCATAATCCTTGCAATAAGAAAGAATCTTGCTCATTCGAAGGAAAGGTGAAGGACTGTCGGGTGTGGAATCTGTGGGATAATAGTCAAGTTTGAAAGTTTCAAATGTAGAAAGTTTCAAGGGAGAAAGCTTGTTGATTTCTTCGCAAGCACATTCTTTGAGAAGTTTAAGAAAACATTCGCAATATATAGTTTTGCCGTCTGTTTCAACAGATGCAGTATCCTTGCAAATCTGGCAATGATACTCAGGCTCCATATAATTCACCGGATATCCGTTGCTCTGCAGGATGTTTTTCTGCTCATTCTGCAGCTCCATACTTCTGTTTGCAAGGTCATTCAGATGTTCCTTGACATCTCCACCCCTGAGTACAGCTCTGGCAGCAGCAACTGAACAAGAAGAAATTTGACGGTTTATGCTCTCAATCTCGGGGAACTTTGTGTATATCTCCTCTGTACGTTGAGCAGCAATACCATCGGCTTTGCTTCTTCTTTCTCTGATAATCTGATATGCTTGTGAAAATATCTCTCTGCTATATGTCATAGGTATCATCCTTAATCATCAAAAATGCTTTTATTCTCATATTCGTCAATATCGTAGGAAGCAGAATTAGCAGGCTTTGTACGCTTGGATGTCTTTGAGTTCTTCGCAAGTTCAAAGTTTACAACATCCTCGGGCTTTCTCAATGAATATTCAGACCAATGCTTGAGAATGCCATTGATATAGGAAAGGTTCATATTTCCCTTTGCATCCACACATTTTTCGTAAGCAAGGCGGAGCATATCTTCAGAGAAACTCCACTTATTAATCCATTGGTCGGAATATTCAAGCTGTTTCTTTGTAGGAGTACCGCTGAGGTGCATACCGAAAACAGCGCAAACCTTGCCCCATGCTGTTGAAAACTCGCTGTAACGCTTGATTTTGTCTTCAGCAAGAGCGATGGTTGTTACACCATCACTTCCCCACTGAATGCCTGTACGCTCTATGTAACGCATATTGCCTTTTTCTATCTGCACACAATGCTCAAGAAGCATAAGAATAACTTCAATGGGAAGGCCGTCGGTATCGTGGAGCATCAGAAGTGTTGCTGTGTCAGAATTGGACAGAACTTTACCCAGAATACGCTGTGCTTCGTCCATAAGAAAAACAAGATTCTTATCTGCTTTAAGACGCTTTGCCACATATCCGGGTTCAGGTTTTGTAGCTCTGGACACAGGTCTGGGCTTTTCTGCAGGTTTTTCTTCTTTTACAGCAGGAGCAGCAACCAGTGCGGTATCGCTCACATTCTCGCCCCTTACCACGGGAGTAGCAGGCATAGTTATACTGTCCTTTGCTGTTGCAAGCAAACCTTTCTGCGCCCAATATTCAATTGCATCCCTGACATCATCGGGATGAAGACCCAAAGCTTCGGCTACACTCTCGTCAGTAAGTTCTTCTGCACTATGACGGAGAAGATACAGCAAAACCTTAAGCTGTGCTTCACCTGCAAGTTTAAGTCCTTTATCAACTACAGACGAGGGTACGGCAAAAACCGAACCCCATCCGCCAAAATCTATTTTGTAAGCCATATTAATTAATCCAGGAAATCTTTGAGCTTTTTGCTTCTGGAGGGATGACGAAGCTTTCTGAGTGCTTTAGCTTCAATCTGACGGATACGCTCACGGGTAACGTTGAACTCCTTACCTACCTCTTCAAGAGTACGGCTTCTGCCGTCTTCAAGACCGAAGCGGAGACGAAGCACCTTTTCCTCTCTGGGAGTGAGAGTGTCGAGAACTTCCATAAGCTGCTCTCTGAGGAGTGTGTGGGATGCTGCATCTGCAGGTGCGGGCGCATCATCATCGGGAATGAAGTCGCCGAGGTGGCTGTCTTCCTCTTCACCGATGGGAGTTTCGAGGGAAACAGGCTCCTGTGCAACACGCATAATCTCACGAACCTTATCAACGGACATATCAAGCTCTACAGCAATCTCTTCTGCTGTGGGCTCATGGCCGTTCTGGTGGAGAAGCTGTGAAGAAACCTTCTTAACTTTATTGATAGTTTCAACCATATGAACAGGGATACGGATTGTACGAGCCTGGTCTGCAATAGCTCTTGTAATTGCCTGACGGATCCACCAGGTTGCATATGTGGAGAACTTGAAGCCCTTGGAGCAATCGAACTTTTCTACTGCTTTGATAAGACCAAGGTTACCTTCCTG